>JBEDEF010000508.1:0-7598 GCA_041175845.1 Verrucomicrobiota bacterium | reverse complement strand
GATTCGCGTTGTCGCCACGGGCCCCCGATGAGCCAAGCCGCGTCTCATTTTCCGGCAGGTTCACCACCGACGGCAGCGCCGTGAGTAAGTCGACGGGAAGCAGGCCGCCACGGACCTCCATTGCGGCCTGGTCGATCACACTGACCGGAACAGAGCGCTCGGAGTCGACGCGCTGGATGTTGGAACCGGTGACCAGCACGCGCTGGAGTTGCACGGGATCGGTCTCACCACGGGCCGGGGCCGGAGAGGCCGCAGACAACTCGGCCCCGACGAACAGGAGAAGTGCATACGCCCGGTGCGAACGCAGACAAAACGAAAGGAGGGAGGACATGCGCCACTGTTCAGCGGGCTGCGCATGCAGCCGGCAAACCTCAACCGGTGCTGTGACCTATTCTTAAGCGGAGCGTAACGTTCCTGTAACGGGAGCCGCTCCAGGACCGGCCGCCCCACCCCTGGAGCGGCCGGCATTATGACACCTGACCCTGGAACAAACCACTGACGGAGGGCAGCAACAGCGGCGCGGCGGGACCCGGCAAATCGAATTCGGCCCCGACACCGCATCTTCACGGCCGCGTGACCGCTTCGCCACACAGGGTGGCCGGGTGTGGCGGACACGTGAATTTCGCGGAAGGCGTAGCGTGCCCGGGCTCCGAGTTAACTAATGCGTAACCGTGGCGACGCGGAAATGCCATCCGGCCCGGGCAAGCTCCTCGTCTCCCTATGCCCAACCATCCCATCGTACCCCGCGGCTTCCTCCGCGGCTTCACGCGTGCCCTGCGGCTCTGTGCCGCCCTCCTGCTGCCCGCCCTCGCGTCCGCTCAGGACTCCGCGGCCGTCGCCGGCCGCGTCGCCGACTCCCGCACCGGCTACTCCCTCCAGGGAGCCGTGATTCGGGTCGACGGCTCCTCCTCCGTGGCCTACTCCGACGCCAACGGCCGGTTTCGCCTCGCGGGCCTGCCGGCCGGCAACCGCGCGCTGGAGGTCGAATACGTCGGCCTCGATCCGCTGCGGCGCAACGTCGCCCTCACCGCCGGTACCACGGTGGAAGTCGAGCTCCGGCTCGAAAGCCGCACCCTCCAGCTGGAAGCCTTCACCGTCGCCGAATCCGTGCGCGGCCAAGCCCTCGCCATCAACCAGCAGAAGACTGCCAGCGGCCTGGTGAACATCGTCTCGGAGGAAACTTTCAGCACCAACCTGGGTGGCAACCTAGGTTTCACGCTCCAGCAGCTGCCCGGCCTCAGCGTCAATGAGGGCGAGGACGGCGAGCCCTCCGGCGTCAACATCCGCGGCCTCGAGGCGAAGTACAATTCCGTCCAAGTTGACGGTAACCGGATGCCCTCCTCGGGGAACTCCCGCGCGTTCTCCGTCGGCCAGCTCAACGCCGACGCGGTCGCCAACATCGAGGTCATCAAGGCGGCCACGCCCGACCGCGACGGCGACGCCCTCGGCGGCATCATCAACGTGATCTCCCGCTCCGCCTTCCAGCGCGAGGGGCGCGCGGTCGAGCTCAACCTCGGCAGCCTCTACTACGACAAGCGGGCCAAGTGGAACGGCAACGTATCGCTCAATTACCTGGATCTGCTCAGCGTGGGCGGCGGCGAGAAAAACCTCGGCGTCGGGGTGAACCTCGCCTGGTCCGAGACCTCGCGCGATTACGACAACCTCGACAAAGACTACGCGGTGCTGCAGCCGCAATTCGAGCCTGCGCTCCGGCTAACCGGCCCGCTCTACTTCCACACCAATGCGGCGCCCCAGACGAACTACCGGACGACCTCGGCGCTCAGCGCCAACCTGTCGCTCGACTACCGCGTGGGTCCCGCCACCACGGTCTACTTCCGCCCCTTTTACCGCCACCAGGAGACGGCTTCGGAAAAGCCCCGCGCCCGCTACTACATCAACGCGAACCACAACTTTAATTCCGCGACCGGCACCAAGAGCATCGCCGAAGCCACCTACAACACCGGACGCAGCCTCTCGACGATTCTCACGGAGTTGCGCTACCAGAATGACCTGAGCTTTGCGGAAAACGACGTCTATGGCGCCTCCCTCGGCGGCCAGCACCAGATGGGCGCCACGACCATCACGCTCGACGTGTTCCGCTCCAACAACGACTCGAACCGGGACAAGTCCCTCGCCTACGTCATTCGCAACCAAGGCTACCAGTTCGGCTACGACCAGACCATCCGCTGGAAGCCCGTCTACACCATCCTGAACGGCAAGGACCCGTACGACGTCACCTCGATCAATCGCGGCGACCTGACCTACTCCCCCCGGGACGCCGCGGAGAAGGCTTCCAGTCTCCGGCTGGACCTTGAACGCAAGTTCACGGGCGACGGCCTCGCCGGGGCGTTCAAGTTCGGCGCCAAGTTCCGCTCCAACGTGAAAGAGCAGGATCAGGCCTCGATCGTGTACCAGACCGGCACGAACGCGGCCGGCTTCCCGTACGCCTCGATCCTTCGCCGCACGGACGAGAAGGCCTTCGGCGCCCTGCCGATCTACCAGTACCCTGACCTCAACAAGCTGGATGACCTCCGCCGCACCCGTCCGGAGCTCTTCGCCCTGCAGACCGCGTCGGCTCTCCAGAATGACGTGATCAACGACTACCGCGCGCAGGAGGACACTTCCGCCGCCTACGCGATGGGCACGCTGCGCTTCGGCCGGACTACGCTCATCACCGGCGTGCGGATGGAGCACAACACGTTCGAGTCCCTCACCTACCGCTACAACAGCAACGCGCCGGCCGTGCCTTCGCCGGTCAAGGCCAAGCGCGATTATACGATGTGGCTCCCCGGCCTACACCTGCGCCACGAGCTGGCGAAGAACCTGATCCTGCGCGAGAGCTACAACCGCAGCTACAGCCGGCCCGACGTCAATTCCCTCGTCGCCGGCCTGAACCTCAACGCGGAAACCGGCAACATTTCCGGCGGCAATCCCAACCTGCAGCCCTCGACGGCCGACAACTTCGACGTGCAGCTGGAGTACTACACCCCGAAGGGCGGCCTCTACTCCGCCGGCGTCTTCTACAAGAAGATGAAGGGCTTCTATTACGACTCGACCCTGCGCTTCACCAACACCGACGCCAACGGCTACCCGATCGCGGACCCCAATGGCGCGCGCCTCTACACCACCAAGGACAACGCCCTCGGAGCGACCAACTACGGCCTCGAGCTCATCGCCCGCCAGCGCCTGCTCTTCCTGCCGGCCCCGCTGAACGGCCTCGGCGTGTCGCTCTCGGCCACCTTGACCAAGAGCGACGGGAAGTACCCCGGCCGCCTCGAGGAGAAGCTCCCGACCTACGGGTTCAGCGACCGCATCTACAACGCGGCGCTGGAGTATTCCGGCGGCGGCTTCCGGGCCCGGCTGTCCTACACCTATCGTTCGGACTTCCTCGAGGGCCTCGACAGGAACAACCTCTTCGACGACTACTTCGGCGCCTACGAGTCCCTCAACTGGGAATCGAGCTACCAGCTCAACCGCCAGACCCGGCTCTTCCTCAACGTGAACAACCTGACCGACGAGCCCCAGATCTCGTATCAGGGCGTGGGCCGGCCGGATAACCCGGAGGACTACACGACGTACTCCTGGCGGGCGACAACGGGGATCTCCTTCCGCTTCTGAGCCGCAGCTCCCTCCTCTCACGCAAAGCCGCCGGACCCCCGGCGGCTTTTTGCGTCCGGGGCCGCGCGCCACGGAGCGGTATTGCCGCGATGTCACCCGCGCGTCGCGCCTCCGTAACTTGTCGGTGGCATCGTCTCCCGATGCGCCTCGCCCTTTGCTCCTTGTTCGCCCTCCTCGTGTTGAGCCCGGCTGCCGTCATTCGCCTGCCGGCCCAAACCGGATCCTCTGCGGCGATCCGCGGCACGGTCGTCCACGAGGCCACGGGGAACTTCGTCGAGGGCGCGGTGGTGACGATCGCCGGCCAGAATCGCGCGGAGATCACCGACAGCCGCGGACTGTTCTATTTTGGCGGGCTCGCCCCGGGCACGTGGCGCCTCACCGCGCGGAGCGCCGGCAGCTCCCCTGGGGAGGCCACCGTGGAGGTGGCGGCCGGGCGGACGGCCGCCGTGACCCTGCGGCTCGGATCCGAGGTGGTCGCGATGGAACGGTTGATGGTGACGGCGCAGGCCGAGGGCCAGGCCCAGGCGCTCAACGTGCAGCGCAATGCGGAAAACATCCGGAAGGTCGTCTCGCAGGACGCGCTGGCGAACTCCCGGCTCGGCGAGGTCGGGGAGGTGCTGATGGCGCTCCCGGGGCTCTATCTGGAAATCAGCACCCATCAGCCGAGCCGCCCGGTCATCCGCGGCCTCGGATCAGAATTCAACTCCATCACCTTCGACGGCGTGCGGATCGGCAACACCAACAACGACCGGGCCGACGGTGTGAGCGGCTACCCCGCGGAAAGCCTCGCGCGTGTGGAGCTCATGAAGTCGGTCACCCCCGACATGGAGGGCGACGCGATCGGCGGCAGCATCAACCTGGTCTCGCGCCGCGCCTTCGACCTGAGTGAACGCCTGCTAAAGCTGAACCTCGGGGGCGCCTACAACCGTCAGCAGCGTAATTGGGACCAGCAGTTCAACCTCGAGTACGCTGACCGCTTCGGACCGGCGGGCCGCCTCGGCATCTACTCGTCGCTGAACCACTACCGCTCCGACCGCGGCTACCACACCTCGAGCATCAGCTACCAGGTCGACGCCGCGGACAACTTCAACATTTCCACCTACACGCTCCAGGATCGGATCGAGGACGATTCGTGGAAGCTCAAGTACACGGGCAGCCTCGACTACAAGTTGAGCGAGACCACCACGCTCTGGCTGCGCGGCCTCTACAGCAACGACACCCGCTACCTCGAGGATTACCGGACGATCTACCGGCCCGGCACCCGCACCGCGATCACCCCCGACTCCGCCTCGTCCCGCAACGGCCGGGTGGACACCGACCGGCAGTACCGCGAGCCGGTGAGCACGAGCGGCCAGCTCGCGGCCGGCCTCGAGAGCCGGCAGGAGCGCTGGACCCTCGACGCCCGCGTGACCTACGGCCGGACGACGAACCACTACGAGGAGACCTTCACGCCGGTCTTCTCGTTCAACGGTACCGACCTCTCCTATGACCGCCGCGTCCGCGAGTTCCCGGTCTTCCGCGTCGACAACGGCATCAGCCTAGCCGACGCCAGCCGCCTCGCGCACCGCTCCATCGCCCGCAACCAGCATCCCTCACGCGACCAGGAGTTCACCTTTGATGCGAATGCACGCCGCCCCCTCGACGGGCTCCCCTTCGCGGCCTACTTCAAAGCCGGCACACGGGTGAAGCTGCGGAGCTGGGTGTTCGGCGGGGATGCCGAGCTCGGCAACTGGACCTACACCGGGCCGCGCACCCCTGCGGAGCTCTCCGAGGTCTACGTGAACGATCGCTTCTTCCGGCAGAGTGGCGGGCGCGCCGGCCTGGCCGGCGTCTACCCGAAGATGAGCTCATTCCTGGAGGCGTTCTGGACGCGCCGCGGCGAGTTCCGGCGGGACGACAACGCCTCGGCGATCCTCATCGAGTCCAACCGGCGCGCAACGACCGAGGACATCGCCGCCGGGTACCTGATGGGCGGCGCCACCCTCGGCCGCCTGAACGTCGTGACCGGGGCGCGGCTCGAGCGCACCGCCTTCGCCGGCAAGGCCCGCCAGCTGGAGACGCCGCGCGGCGTGCTCACCGCAAGCCAAGTCACGGAGAACTCCGCCCGCTACACGAACCTGCTGCCCGGGCTGCACTTGAATTACGGCGCGACCCCCGCGCTCGTGCTCCGGTTCTCCGCCCACCAGAGCGTCGCGCGGCCCAGCCCGACAGCGATGTTGCCCTCCCGGCGCATCGATGACGAGGCGCGGACGATCAGCGAAGGCAACCCGAACCTCCGGGTGACGGAGGCCGACAACCTGGATCTGAGCGCCGAGTACTACCTCCGGCCCCTGGGCGTGATCTCCGCGAGCCTGTTCCGGAAGCAGATCCGCGGATTCTACTTCAGCACCGCCTCCACCGTCGCCGGCGGTGAATACGACGGCTACCGTCTGACGCGCACGGAGATGGGCCAGGGCGGCACCGTGGAGGGACTGGAGTTGGACTGGCAGCAGCGCCTGACCTTCCTGCCCGGCGCCCTCAGCGGTCTGGGCGCGGGCGCCAACGCCACTTGGATCGAGTCCGAGGGGCGTTATCCGAACCGGCCGGGCGCCGACCTCACCTTCCGCGGTACCGCGCGGCGCACCGGGAACGTCAACCTCTCGTACGTCCGACAGGGCCTCGACCTGCGGCTCTTCCAGAACTTCCGGGGCGATTACCTGAGCGGGGTCGGGGCCCGACCGGCGCTCGACGTCTATGAGCAGTCCCGCGCCACCCTCGACTTTTCCGCCAAGTACCGTTTCAGCCGGTGGACCTCCGCCTACTTCAACGCGAAGAACCTCACCGACGCGCCCAAGATCACGTACCAGGGAAATCCCTCGAACCCGACCGGCGTCCGCTACTACGACCTTTCCTTCAATTTCGGCGTGACCCGCGAATTCTGACCGCCCGCCATCTCCGACTCCCGCCAGCCTTTCCGGCCCATGCCCCTCACCTGCCTCCGGCCCCTGCTGCTCTGCCTCGGCCTGCTTGCCCTGGCCGCCCGGTCCAGCGCCCTGGACGCCCTGCCGCCCGGCGCCTTCACCATCGTGGTCATCCCGGACACCCAAGGGTACCGCGGCCGCGGGGCCAAGGCCACGCCGGCCAGCACGGATCCCGTCACCAATCCGGTCTTCCGCAACCACACCCGGTGGATCCGGGAGCAACTCCGCCCGCAGAACATCGTCTTCGTTTCGCACGTCGGGGACATCGTCGACGTCAACCACGCGGACCAGTGGCAGGTCGCGCGGGAGTGCCTCGATGAGCTCCACGGGGTGGTCCCGTACAGCCTGACGGTCGGCAACCACGACATGACCACGCAGGGCGACGCCTCGCTCTTCCAGCGGTACTTCCCGCGCTCCCGCTTCGCGGCCTTCCCCTGGTACGCCGGCAGCTACGCCCATGACCGGCGGGACCAGCAAGTCTCGGCCGACAACGTCAACAGCCACCAGCTCTTCTCCGCCGGTGGCCTGGACTTCGTGCACCTCAGCCTCGAGTGCAACGCGCCCGACGACGTGGTCGCGTGGGCGGGTGAGGTGCTCACCCGGCATCGCGATCGGCACGCCCTCATTACCACGCATATGGACCTTGGTCCCGTCGCGAAACCGGCGTCGAACGAAGGGTACCTCTCCGACCCCAAGGGGCGGATGCAGTGGACCAAGATTCACGGGCCGCGCGGCAACTCGCCCGCCCAACTCTGGGACAAGCTCTACTCGCGGCACGCGAACCTGCGCCTGATCTTCTCGGGCGACCAGAGCCGCACCGTGTCGTGGCGCCTCTCGACTCCGGGGCGGTCGGGCACGCCCGTGCACGCGCTCATGTCCGACTACACCTCCTCCGGCCCGCTGCGGCTGTACCGCTTCCTGCCGGCCCGGGAGGAAATCCAGGTCATCACGTACGACACCAGCCGCCGCGAAATTGTAACCTCCACCCGCTTGCTTCCCGATTCGGCGTCCCACCAATTC
>JBEDEF010000507.1:0-6862 GCA_041175845.1 Verrucomicrobiota bacterium | reverse complement strand
GCCATATGCGCGGCGGCCGGCTCCATTCCTGGTTCGGTGACCGCATCCTCGCCAAGGAACTGTGGCGGCCCACCGCGAGTTCACTCGCCCGGGCCTGGCTCGTCGGTTTCCCGATCACGGTAACCCCCTTCCTGCCACTGCAGTCGGTCTTCGCTACCATTGCGGCCCTGCTGGTGCGGGGAAATCTTTTCCTCTGCATCGCGATGCAGTTCCTCTCGACCCCCTTCACCGCCCCCGTGCACCTGCCCGTGTGCTATTTTGTCGGGGAGTTGGTGCTCGGCCGCACCCCGCAGGAGGCATGGACCCGGGCGGCTGACTTCCGCCAGCACATCGGTTCGCTGGACGAGGTCCTCGCCGTCTACGTGGGCCCCCTTTACCTCGGGGGCGTGGTGGTCGGACTGCTCGGCGGGGTGATCGGTTACGCCGTCATCCTGCGGACCTGGCGCGAGGGTCCCCGGCCGCGCCGCCGGCACCCGGGCTGAGTTCCAGGCTCGCCCTCGGCGCGACCAAGCTGACAATCTCTCCCTTTCCCGGCCCCTCCTTTTCTCACCCCACACCCAATGAAAAAAATCCTGCTCGCAGCCCTGCTGTCGGCCGCCCTGTGCGGCCACGCCGCCGAAATGAATACCTTGACCGCCGCGGAAAAGGCGGCCGGCTGGCAACTTCTCTTCAACGGCAAGAATCTCGACGGCTGGAAGGCCAGCGAGAACCCCGGGGTGTTCACGGTCCAGGACGGCCATCTGGTGGTCTTCGGCAAACGCTCCCACCTGTTCTATACCGGTCCGGTCAACGGCGCCAATTTCAAGAACTTCGAGCTCTCCCTCGACATCAAGACCTTCCCCAAGGCCAACTCCGGCGTCTACTTTCACACCGCCTACCAGGAAACCGGTTGGCCGGACAAGGGCTACGAGGTGCAGGTGAACAACACCCACAAGGACGTGAAGAAGGGCGCTGGCCTCTACGGCATCAAGGACAACGCCGAGGCCCCGGCCAAGGACGGCGAGTGGTACACGATGATCGTCCGCGTCGAGGGCAAGCGCATCCGCACCTCCGTGAACGGCAAGTCGATCGTCGACTTCACCGAGCCCACGCCGGCTGCGCCGCCCGCCAACATGAAGGGCCGGATGGTCTCGCAGGGCACCTTCGCGATCCAGGGCCACGACCCGGAGAGCAAGGTGATGTACAAGAACATCAAGGTCCGCGCCCTGCCCTGAGGCACCTGTTCCTCCCGGGGGGCCCACCGCGAGGCGGCGGGCCCAGCCCGGTCAGACGGTCTCCAGCAGTTTGTTCAGGCGGGCGACCATCGCGCTGGGGTCGTCCAACAGCCCCGCCCCGATCAGCGCGTTGTCCAACAGCTGTTCGGCAACCAGCTTGGCCCGGTCCGGGTTGGCAGTATGCATCTCGTGCAGGCGCCGGATGACCGCGTGACGCGGATTGAGTTCCAGGTTCACCCGCAGCGGTGCGTCCGCCCCCGGTCGGTTCATCGCCTTCATCACGCGCCTCAGGTGCGGGGAGGTAAAGCGGTCCGCGTTCACCGCCAGCACCGGTGAGTCCACGAGACGGTCGCTGGCCTTCACCTCGGCCACGCGCTCACCCAGGGTCGTCTTGAGCCATTCGGTCAGCGCCTTCACTGCCGCCTCGCCGAGGGCGCCCTCGGGCGGCGGCAGATCGGACAGCTTCACGTCGGCATGGTCGGCGGCGATCAGCTTGCGGCCGTCGAACTCGCGGGCGTTATTCATCACGTAGTCGTCGACCGCCTCGAAGCAGAAGAGCACCTCGAGGTTGCGGGCCTTGAAGCCCTCCAAGTAGGGACCGCTCTCGATGGCGGCCCGGCTCGGGCCCGTCAGGTAATAGATTTCCTTCTGTTCCCCGCCCATCCGCGTCACGTATTCGGCGAGGGAGGTCGTCTTGCCTGCCGTGGTCAGCGAGGACTCGAAGCGGAGGAGCTTCAGCAGCTGCTCCTTGTGGGTGAAGTCGAGGGCGGCCCCCTCCTTGAGGAATTGGCCGAATTCGCGGCTGAACGCCTCGAAGTCCTCCGGCCGGTTGCGGGCCTCCTCCTCGAGGAACTTGAGGAAGCGCTTGGTGATGACCCGGTTCAGCTTCTCGACGAGCGCTTTGTCCTGCATCGTCTCGCGCGAGATGTGCAGCGGCAGGTCCTCGCTATCCACCACGCCCTTGAGGAAGCGCATCCACTCCGGGAGCAGCTCCTTCGGTTGCGCGTCGATCAGGACCTTGCGGCAATAGAGGGCAACGGATGGTTCCAGCCGAGCGAAACCCAGCTTCTCCGTGTTCTCCTGCGGGACGAAGAGCAGGGCATTGATCGCCAGCGGTGCGTCGGCACTGAAGTGCAGCCGCAGCCGGGGCACGTCGGACGCGTGCGCCTGGAACTTGTAGAATTCGGTGTACTCCTCGTCCTTGATCTCCGCCTTGTTGCGGAGCCAGAGCGCCTGCACCGTGTTGAGGCGCTTGCCGTTCAGGTTGATGGGGAAGGACACGAACGCGCTGTAGCGCTCCAGGATCTCCTTCAGGCGCCATTCCTCCGCGAACTCCGCGCACTCCTCTTTCAGCTCCAGGACGATCTTTGCGCCGCGTTGCTCCCCCGCGCTCTCCTCGATTGCATAGCTGCCCGAACCATCGCTCGTCCAGACGTGCCCCGGTTCACCCACCTGCCAGGAATGGGAATGCACGCGGACCGACTTCGCCGCCATGAAGGCGGAATAGAACCCCACGCCGAATTGGCCGATCAGGTTCGAGTTCTTCGTGCCACCCTCGCCGAGGGCCTTCAGGAAGGCTTTCGAGCCCGAGTGCGCGATCGTGCCCAGGTTCCGGATCAGCTCCGCGCGGGACATCCCGATGCCGTAGTCCTGGATGGTGATCTGCTTCGCCTTCTCGTCCGTGGTGACGTTGATCTCCAACGGCAGCTGCTCGTCGTGCACCGTCTTCTCCGTCAGCTGCGTGTGGCGCAGCTTCTCGAGCGCATCGGAGGCATTGGAGACCAGCTCCCGCACGAAGATCTCCTTCTCCGTGTACAGGGAGTGGATGACGATATCGAGCAGCTGCTTGATCTCGGCTTGGAACTCAAACTTCTCGGGCGTGGTGGGCGGCATATCGAAAGAGGGTTAGTTTAAGGTGGGCCGGGAAAAATCAAGCGGGGCCACGCCGCCTTCAAGGCCGGGCGGCCGGCAGGCGTTCGACCCGGACCCGACGAGCCGTCTCGGCCCCAACCTCGACCGCGGACACGCGGAATTCGCCGACGTCGAGGGTCTCACCCCGACGTAAGGGCCGGCCTCGGTGCCGCTCGGCCCAGCGGGCCACCGTTTCCCGCGGCTCCCATTCAAAGGCCCAGCCAGTCTCGGCCTGCAGCTCGCGCATGGTGAAGCGTCCACTCACCTCGATCGCCGATTCCTCGCGCGCGAATACCGGCCCACGGCCGATGTCCAGCTCGTCGCGGATGTCCCCCACGATCTCCTCCAGCACATCCTCCAAGCTGACCAGCCCCGCGGTTTTAAGATCCGCATCCAGCACCACCGCCAGATGCACCCGTGATTGCCGGAACAACTCGATCATCGTGTGCACGGGCGTCCGCAGCATGAACGTGAGCGCCGGCCGTAGCAGCGGTTCGAAGGAGGTCTCCGGACCCAACGCCTGCGTTTGCCAGAGCCATTCGCGCACCAGCAGGAGGCCCTGAACGTCGTCCAATGAGCCCCGGCAAACGGGGAAGCGGCTGAAGCCCGCCGTCTGCGCGAGGCGGAGGTTTTCCTCCATCGGTCGGTCCAGCCACAGCACCACCATCTGGTCCCGGGGGCGCATCACCTGCTGGGCGGTGACCGAGCGCAGGCGCAGCGAACTCACCATGATGCGGTTAATCAGGGCGTCGCCCGGATGGCTGTGCCGAGCCTGACTGAAAACGTATTCGAGCTCCTCCGCGCTGAAGCCGTGTTCCCCTTCGCTCGCCGGCTCCAGCCCCGCCCACCGCAGGATCCGGTTGGCGGTGCCGTTTAGCACCCAGATGAACGGGAAGAATGCCTTGTAGAACAGCACCAGCGGGCCCGCCACCCGCAGTGAGACCGCCTTGGGCCGCTGGATCGCGAGGGACTTGGGCGTCAGCTCCCCCAGCACGATGTGCAGGAAGGTGATCACGGAGAATGCGGCTGCGAACGAGATGGACTTCACCGCTGCCGGATCCGTGATCCCGCAATGCCCGAGCAACGGCTCCAGCCGGTCGCCGATTACGGGTTCCCCGATCCAGCCCAGTCCGAGACTGGTCAAGGTGATGCCCAACTGGGTCGAGGAAAGGACCGCATCCAGATGGGTGGTCGCGAACAAGGCCATCCGCACCCGCCAGCCACCATTCCGCGCCAGGGGCCGCAACTGGCTGGCGCGAATCTTCACCAGCGCGAACTCAGCCGCGACAAAGAAGCCGTTGGCAGCGACCAACCCCAGCACCAACGCCACCTCCAGAATGATCTTCAGCACTTCCACGTCCGGGCAAAGCAAGGAGACACACCACGCATCCCGCTCAGCTTGGGCCCCACGCCGCGAGGCTCAATCGCAATCGCCCCCGCGTCCTTAGGGCTCCGTGCGGCGCAGGGGAGTCAGCGTGACCGGTCCCAACAGGCCGGAGGGCTGGAGCGGCCTGGCCGCCGCGTCGAACGGCTGGTAGTTGATGTTCACGAAGTTGATCTCCCGCATCACCTTCCATGACACCTTCCGGCGGTCGAGGTCGCGAATCCGGTTCGCGGCGAGGTTGGTCACCTCGAGTTCGAGGACGTTTCTCCCCGCCTGCACCAGGCCGTCGAGATGCAGGCGATAAGGTACGCTCCAAAGGGTGCCGGCTGGCCGCCCATTGAGGATGACCCGGGCGCTCTCGCGCACGTCGCCGAGATCCAGCCGCCACTCGGCCGCCGGCTGGGCCGGGGCCTCGAATTCGATTCGGTAGCGGGCGGTGCCTGCGAAACGCTGGGCCGCTTCCCCACCCAGCTCGGTCCACGACCGCAAGGACGAAGTCCGCGCCTGGGCGGGCAGTTCCGGGCCACCCGCCTGAAAGTCCAGCTGCCACTCGCCGTTCAGGACGATGGGCGGGCCGGCCTCGGCTACCACCGGCCACGGCGCCACCGGGCGACTCGGCTCGACATCCAAAACGCGGAGGATCACCGATTCGCCCGGCGCGAGCTCCAGCCAGACCTCGGTGCCACCGGCTGCCGGGCGTTGGGGCAGCTGCCCCGTGCGACCGTCGAGTGGAGCCATCCGCAGGCACCGGGCGTGGGCGCCAAGTTGGATCCAGCCGCGGTGCTCGCGGGCGCCAAGGTGCGCGATGAAGTAATCCCGGCCCTCGGGCGTTGCCCGGCGGATCCACGCCAGCCCGTCGCGTGCCCAGGCCTCGCGGCGTACCAGCGGCTCCAAGCGCGGGAGGACGTCCGGGGTCGGTTGGACGCCCGCGGTGTTCAGTTGGGCCAACGCCTGCCGGAACTCCAGTCGCCGGGCCGCCAGCCGGCCACGCCCCGGGACGTCCTGCGGCCAAGCCGCGAAGACTACCTGGGCCCCTGCCTGTGCTAATGCGGCCAAGCGGTGGAGCGTCGCTGCGGGCATCCGCCGGGCTGCCGGCACGACCAGCACGCGATACGCCCCACCTGGGCTCACCAGCTGGCCCTGTTCCACTCGAATCCGTTCCAGTTGCTGATCTGAAACGTAGTCGAAGGCGTAACCACGTTCAAGCAACTCGCGCGCAAGCTTGCCCACCGGTTGCGCGGTGAGCCAATCGACGTGGTGGACGGTTAGCATCCGCGCCAACCCGTTCGCGTCGTCCCAGACGTCGGCCGCGGGCCAATACAGCAGGATCTCGTTGTCCGGCCGGCCGCGCTGGAGGATCGACTGGACGCGCGTCACGTAGGCGTTGAGCGCGCTGAAGTCGCGCCACCAGGGATTGCGCGGATGGAACTGGGTAGAGGCGTAGAACAACCAGCCCGGCCAAGGCGCGTCCTGCGGTGAATAGACCGTCCCGTGGTAGAAAACGTGATTGATTCCATCAGCCAGGATCCGGTCCACCTCCGGCTTCACGTAGGCGAGTGCGACCTTCCAGTGGTCCCGCAGCCAGGTCGCCGTCTCGCTGGAGGCCAGCGGTTTGCCCAGCACGTGGGCGGCGGACGAAGCCATCCGCACGACCAGCGGCTCGGGCAGATCCTGATCGTGGCGCACCTCGGCGGGATCGCGGCGGAGGCCTGGAATCGGGAACGGCGTCGAGCCGAAGACCTCCGTCTCCGGGATGTCCACGGCGCCGTAAAGATCGAGTAGGTTGGCGGGGGCGCCGTGGGATTGGTTGCGGACCTTGAAGCCCTGGCGATGGGACCATTCGACCCAACCCTGCAGGTAATCTAAGTGAAGGGCGCCGAGGGTATCGCGGTAGTCGGCCTTGATGCGCGCGAGGGTGTCCTGATCCACCGTGGTAACGGTCGCGGGATCGCGGGCGATAAGGGCGGTGGCGTAGGTCTGTAGATCGTAGCCGTGGCGAGCCCGGAAGACGGTGGGTAGCCGGGCGGTCCAGCTAGCATTGAAGTACTCGAACGAGTCGTGGAACTGGCCGCGCACGAGGTCGCGGGGGAAGGCGGCGAAGGCGCGCTCGAAGGGGGCGAGGTAGCGGCCCAGCGCGGCGGCGGAGTAAGGATCCACCACCAGACCTTCGCCCCCGGGAGCGGCCCGCTTGACCTGCATCCGGGTCGGTTCACCCGTCAGCCGGCCGTCCTTCAGCACCACCTTCTGCAGGGCGTCCGCGGGCTCGACCCAAGGTCCGCCGAAGGGCCATCCGGTCCCGGTGGCCATGTCGACGCCGAGGCCCAGCCGCCGGGCCTCGCGGCCGGTATGGGCG
>JBEDEF010000506.1:0-4578 GCA_041175845.1 Verrucomicrobiota bacterium | reverse complement strand
TCCGAAGACGCTCCGGCGCGTCATCTGGGCCTCCTCCCTCGGTACCCTGTTCGAGTGGTACGACTTCTACCTGTACGGGGCCCTGGCGATCTTCTTCAGCAGCAAGTTCTTCCCCCCGGGCAACGAGACCGCGCAGCTGCTGGCGAGCCTCGCCACCTTCGGCGCGGGCTTCGGTGTGCGCCCGCTGGGCGCGCTGGTCTTCGGCCACCTCGGCGACCTGATCGGCCGGAAGTACACCTTCCTCGTCACGATGGCGACGATGGGGCTGGCGACGACCCTCGTGGGCTTCCTCCCGACCTACGAACAGTGGGGTCTCGGGGCGACGATCATCTTGGTGCTGCTGCGCCTGCTGCAGGGCCTCGCGCTCGGCGGCGAGTACGGCGGGGCGGCCACCTACGTGGCGGAACACGTGCCGGACCACCGGCGCGGCTACTACACGGCCTACATCCAGACCACCGCGACCCTCGGGTTCTTCCTGAGCATGGGCGTGATTGGCGCGACGCGGCTGATCGTGGGCGAGGAGGCGTTCAAGGCCTACGGCTGGCGCATCCCGTTCCTGATGTCGTTCATTTTGCTCGGCCTCAGCCTCTACATCCGGATGAAGATGCAGGAGAGCCCGCTGTTCGCGAAGCTCAAGAGCAAGGGCCACGCCTCGACCAACCCGCTGAAGGAGAGCTTCACCAACCCGGTAAACTTGCGCTACGTGCTGCTGGCCCTCTTCGGGGCGACCGCCGGCCAGGGCGTCATCTGGTACACCGGACAGTTCTACGCGCTGACCTTCCTGCAGACGACCCTCAAGCTGCACTGGCTCCCGGCCTACGCGATTTTGACCATCGCCCTCGCGCTGGGCACGCCGCTGTTCCTGGTCTTCGGCCACCTGTCCGACCGCATCGGCCGCAAGAAGGTGATGCTGACGGGCTGCCTGTTCGCGATCCTTACGTACATCCCGATCTACATGGCGATGCGGCACTTCACCCCGCTGCTCGCAACGGGTCAAACGGCGATCCTCTGGGCGGACCTGCCCGCGTTCAACCTGACGATGCTCGTCGCGCTGGTCTTCCTGCAGGTAATCTACGTCACGATGGTCTACGGGCCGATCGCGGCCTTTTTGGTGGAACTGTTCCCGACCAAGATCCGCTACACCTCGATGTCGCTGCCCTACCATCTGGGCAACGGCTGGTTCGGCGGCTTCCTGCCGCTGATCGCCACCGCGGTGGCCGCCTCCCAGGCCACGAGCGAGGCCTTCGGCGGCGGCGCCATCTACGCCGGCCTGATCTATCCGATCGCCATCGCGCTCATCACCCTCGTGGTCGGCGGGATCTTCATCCGCGAAACCAAGGACCACAAGATCGACACCGCCATCCACGTGCACGACGGGAAGCAGGAGGCCTTTGACTGGAACGCGGTGCTGATCGCGCTCGGGATCGGTCTCGCCGCGCTGCTGGTGGCCGGCCAGGGCTTCTGGATCGCGCTCGTCGGGGCGATGGCGCTGTTCGCGCTGCCGACCATCTTCTTCCGGCTCGAATGCGCGCGTTGGCCCGCCATCGGCCTCGTGCTGGCGTGCCTCGCGCTCACCGCGGCGATCGGGCACTTCGTCTACCCGCAACTGGTGGCGATGGGCGGGATGTTCCGCTTCTTCGCCTTCACGCTGCTCCTGGGCATTTACACGGTACTGCTGGCCGGGACGTACTTCGCCTTCCGGCCCAAGTCCGCGGCCGCCTGAGCGGCCCGTCCGCTCAGCCGCGCGCGAGAATCCCCTCGAGGAACTCCCGGTTCGCCCGGGCGTTCCGCGTCGTGACGGCGGCCGTTTCCCCGACGGCGCCACCCTCGACCATCACCGGCCCGCGGAAACCCGCCTGCTTCAGTCGCCGGAACAGCGCCGGGAAGTCCACCCGGCCGGTCCCCAACTGGATCATGACCTCCTGTTTCTCGCCCAGGCAGTCCTTCGCGGTGAAGGCGGTGAGGTGCGGGAGCAGCGGCTCCATCTCCGCCAACGGATCCCGCCCGGTGTAGTGCAGGATATTGCCCGGGTCGTACCAGACGCCGAAGTTCGGGTGGTTCACCTGCTCCAGGCACCGCAGGAGGTCGGCGGCGGTCGCCGTGACGCCTCCGTGGGGCTTGGTGACGATCTTCACCCCGTGGTCCGCCCCGTACGCCGCCGCGTGGGCCATGCAGCGGTACCATGCCGCATAGAGCGCCGGCTTGCCCGTGCCGGTGTTGATCAGCGTGCCGATCCCGAGCTCCCGCGCCCGGTCGATCTGGGCCCGGAGATCGGCCGCGGCCACGTCAAAGGCAGCCTCCTCCCGGGAACGCAGCCGGCCCTGGATCACTGGGAGGCCGCTGGCGGCCAGCTTGGCCTTGAGCGCCACGAGATAGTCGCGCGACTCCGAGGCAACCCAGGCGTCGGTCGGCGAAGTGGTCTGTAGGCCGAGGACGCCGTATCCCGCCGCCTTGGCTCCGGCCAGCATCTCGTCGCAGCTCCACTTGACCCACGGGCGGTTGAGCGTGCCGACGGTCCAGGCCGGCGTCGCCGCCGCCAACCGCGGGGCACCGGCCAGCACGGCCGAACCGGCGGCGAGCGTCCTCAGGAAATCACGGCGCAGGGTCGGGGTCGGGGAACTCATCCCCGCACCGGTACGGACCGGCGCCGCGAGCGTCGAACCTTTCCGCCGGCCCAGGCACCGGCTGCTACCGGACTTCGACGCGATCCTTCATCCTTGCCTGGCCGCGGGGAGCTGGCGGCGCAGCGATCGGTCGCGAATGCCTCGACGAGATGAATGACGGGCATGCCGAACGGTGGTTCCCGCGGCCGGCGGGCCGCAACGCGAAAACTCGCCCCGCCGTCCTTGCCCGGTTCGCCCCGGGTCCTGCAAACTCACCCCCAACCTGCCATGCGCGATCGCCAGCCCAGCCTCACCCATCCGGCCGTGCAGCTCCGCCCGGCGAGGCCGGAGGATTGGTCGGAACTGTTCGCCGCGGCCAGTGATCCGGCCATCTGGGCGGGCCACCCCGCGCATGACCGCTGGCGCGAGCCGGTATTCCGCGCCTTCTTCGCGGAAGGCCTCGCCAGCGCGGGCATGCTGGTGGCGATCGAACCCGGGTCCGGCGCGATCATCGGTTCCTCCCGCTACGATCTCGCGCGGGTGGCGGCGGGTGAGGTGGAGGTCGGCTGGACGTTCCTGGTGCGGCGCCATTGGGGCGGCACGACCAATCACGCCATGAAGGCCCTGATGGTCGGTCACGCCTTGGAACAGGTGGAGCGGGTGATCTTCGTCATCGGGGAGACCAACCTCCGCAGCCGCACCGCCATCACCCGCATCGGGGCGGAACCCAGCGATCGCCGGATGACGGTTCAGCTGTCGACAGGGCAGGCGAAGCATCTGTGCTTCACCCTCGATCGCCCCACCTTCGCGGCCGGCCCGCTGGCGCGGCTCTGGGCCCAGCGACTGCGGTGAGGCCCACGCGGCCATTCCAAGGTCGGATGCGCGAGGCCGGAGCGCGGCCAGCCCCCCGGCCGGCGGAGGGGTGCGACCTCTAGCGCGCCCTCCGCTCAAGGCGCATCCGCGTCTGTTCGAGTTCCGCGGCCAAGGCCTGCTCCGTCGGCAGTACAAGCCGGTATTTCCTCGCCAGCACCTTGTTCGGCAACCCGTGAAGGGCATACCGGGCCAGCGCATCGTCGGGCTCGGAACAGAGGATCAAGCCTACGGGCGGGTTCTCGCCCTCCCGCGTCCAATGCTCCCGGGCATAATTCAGGTAGAGGTGCATCTGCCCGGCATCGGCGTGAGTCAGCCGGCCCACCTTCAGCTCGATAACCACGAGGGCCTGCAGCTTCCGGTGAAAGAACAGGAGATCGACGCGGAACCACTGGTCACCGATCCGCAGGCGACGCTGCCGGCCGACGAACGCAAAGTCACCTCCGAGTTCCAGCAGGAAATGCTCCAGATGGCGCAACAGAGCCGCCTCCAGCTCGGACTCGGAGTATTCGTCCTTCAGGTCGAGGAACTCAAGGACGAGCGGATCCTTCACCTCTTCATCCGCGCTCAGCGGATCCCCCGGATGCGGCTTCGTGCCCCGGGTGAGCATGGCGCTCCGGTCGCGCGACAGCGCGGTGCGCTCGTAAAATACGGTGGCAATCTGGCGGTCGAGCTGACGCACCGACCAACCGCCGCGCAGGGCCTCGGTCTCGTAGAAGTGCCGGGCGGCCTCATTCCTCACCGACAGCAACCGGACGTAGTGCGACCAGGGCAACGGGAATGCCGCCGCAAGGTGCTGCGATCGGGCGGAAACGCCGCAGGACTTTCGCTGCCTCGCTGCGCCTCCCAAAGATTCTCTCGACGTTGTCGAGAAAATCGCCCGGTCGGGATAGGCGCGGTAGAACTGCCGGAACCTGCTCAGATTCGGACAGGAAAACCCGCGGCCAAAGCGCCGGCCAAGGTCGGCGGCCAGCTGCTTGATCAGTTCTTCCCCATACCCCGCGCGCATTTCGCCGCCCTGCTCGAATTCCACGATGCGTCGCCCGAACTCCCAGTACGTCGCGGTCATCACCCGGTTGACGGCGCGCGGGGTATGGGGAAGAAC
>JBEDEF010000505.1:0-3801 GCA_041175845.1 Verrucomicrobiota bacterium | reverse complement strand
GGGTCCTGCCCAGCTACGGTCTGCATCCGTGGGACGTGGGCAATGCGTCTCCGGGCTGGCGCGACGCCATCCAGCGGCAACTGGACGCGGACCCGCGGGCAGCGGTGGGGGAAATCGGACTGGATCGCTGGATCCTTGAGCGGGCGCGGCCGGACGACCCCCGACTGGCGGGCCTGCGGCGGGCTTCCCTGGCAGAACAGGAAGAGGCGTTCCGGTGGCAGTTGGCCCTCGCGTCGGAGCGGGTTCGGCCGGCGAGCGTGCACTGCTTGGATGCGTGGGGGGCGCTGAGTGCGGCGCTGCAAGAGACACCGCGGCCAGCTGGGTTCCTGCTCCATGCGTATGGCGGGCCGGTGGAGCTGATCGGGCCCTATGCGAGGCTGGGCGCGTACTTTTCCTTCAACGGTCACCGGCTGGGGACGGCGGCGGGGAGTGCGCGGGCGGAGCGCGTCCGCGCGCTGGCGACGGCCCTGCCCGCGGAGCGGCTGCTGGTGGAGACGGACGCCCCGGCCATGCCCCTGCCGCGGGAGCGGCGGCGCTTCCCACTCCCCGCACGGACGGACGGCACGGAGGTGGCGCATCCGGCGGACTTGGGGGCGACCCAGGCGGGCCTCGCGGAACTAAGGCGCGCGAACCCAACGGCCCTGGCGGCACGCTTGGAGGCCAACTTTCACGCTCTCTTCGGCGCTAAGTAGCACCGTTGGGGCGCATTCCACTCGAACAACCCTCAGACCCCGCTCGAAGGGGGACTGGAGGCAGACTGGAAGTACATTGGACGCAGGCTGATCGGCGTCGCCGCGGTCGTCCCACGGCCTCGACTCACGCCGCGACGCCGCCGAAGCCAATAGCGGAGCGCGAGCGGGCGCCGGGCTTGAGCCGGCATTCAGCCTCGAGGGCGGCGGCCCAGTCGTCCGGACTCCGCAGCGGCCGGAAGCGGTGCTGGCGGGCCACCGCCGCGAAATCCCCGGGCGCGAGGGCCGTCAGCCGGCCGACGCGCCCTTCGACCTCGGCGCCGGCCACCGGCAATCCGGCGGTGGCCAAATGGGCCCGCAGCAACTCCACCGCCTGGTCCGCGCGCAGGTGGTCGAACTTCGCCTTGAGATCAAACCGGCGCAGTGCGGCCGGCTCGAAGCCCTCGATCAGGTTGGTCGAGGCCACAAATAGCCCGGTGAAGTTTTCCATCTGGGTAAGGAACTCGTTCACCTCGGTGACCTCCCAGTTCCGCTGCGCGCGGCTGCGGTCCTGCAGGAACGAGTCGACCTCGTCGATCAAGAGCACGGCGCCAGACTCGCCCGCCTCACGGAAGGCGGCGGCGATCTGCTTCTCCGCCACCCCGACAAACGGACTCAGGAGTTCCGAGGCGCGGCGCACCAGCAGGCCACGCCCAAGGGAGCGAGCCAAGTGCCGAGCGAAGGCGGTCTTCCCCGTGCCCGGCGGCCCGTAGAGGCACAGGCGGCCCGCCCCGGCGGCCCGGAGGCCCTCCACCAGCTCCACGGGGTTGATGTCACTGTTGATGAACCGCGGGTCGTACACCTCCGGGGCGGCGGCGTGGGCCTTCAGGGCGGAATGGCCTTGCGCGCGGAGCGTCTGGTTGACCAGCGCCTCTAGTTGGCGCGAGGCATCGAGACCCGGCGCCGCGGCGGCGACGGCGGCGACGACCCCCGCGGCGCGCTGGATCACGGCCGGGGTGAGCTGCGGGTGCTCCGCGAGCCGGGCAAGGGTCGGGGGCTCCACCGCCACGGGGAGATCCTTCAGCTGGGCCTCGCGCTCCGCCGGCGGCGGCACCTTGAGCTCCAGCGTGAAATCGAACCGCCGGACGTAGGCCGCGTCGAGCGCCTCCACCGTATTGGTGAGGTAAAAGGTGATGGTCACGTTCTGCTCGAGCATACGATTCATCCAGCCCTTGAACGCCCCACTGCGCTGGCCACCGAAACCGAACGGAAACGGCCGCGGGAAGACATCCTCGATCTCATCGAAGCACAGCAGCGCCCGGCGCCGGGCGGTGAACTCCTGCGCCACCCGCAGGGCCTGCAGGCGCGATCCGCTCCCGATGGCGTCGCCGTCGGAGTCCTCGGTGCTAACCTCGTAGACCTCGGCCCCCAGTTCCCGTCCGAGAATCCGAACGAGCTGGGTCTTACCACAACCCGGCGGGCCGTGCAGGAGGACATTCACGCCCTTACGGGCAGTGCGGAGAGCCTCGCTGAGGTAGGTGCGCAAGGAGCCCCCTAGTTCCCCCAGGTGAGTAAAGTTCGCCCACGACATTTCCGGCGCCGGTGCTGGCACCACCCGGTCACGGAGCGCCCTCAGCGGGTCGAAGTTGGCTTCGCGCATCGCCGATGCGAACCCACGCGAGGACCAGTCCCATTTACCCATCAGCCGCATTCCTGAGCGATCACGCTTGAGCAGCTGGCAAGACATCAGCCGTGAGTGAGCAGAGAGGATCCGGGCGACCTCGGCAGCGGGGAGTCCGGTGGCTGTGGTGACCGCGTGATCCGCCATCCGATCGTCCAGCTCGTGGCCAAGGCAGTTGGCGGCGGCGTCGAGGGTCGACTCCGTCCCGAGCATCAAAATGAAGGCCAGCACCAGGCACTCGGGGGCGGACAGGTCGAGGAGCTGGCCCACCGCGGCGACGCTGGCCCGCGCATCCGGGTCGAGTCCCTCGAGGGGGGCGCGGCCCTCGAGTAGGCGCTCGGCCCGGAGGATTCGCCGCTGCAGCCCCTTCCGCAAGCGGGTGAGGGCGGCGGGATCGGCGGCGTCCCAATCCTCCCCGAGCTGCTGCGCCACCTCGCCCGCCGCCTGCAGCCGGGAGGGGGCCCGCGGGAGCGTGGGGCGCCGCGCCGGAACGGCCTTTTCCTCCAGCTCCTCCAGGATCTGGTCCAGCTCGTCCTTCGGCTTGGCCCGGCGCGCCGGAATCCCGGGAAAGGAGACGCCCCCGACGCTTTCGAGGCTGAGGTGGAGAAGGCGAAGGCCCCAAAGGGTGACGAGGGGAGAAGGTGAGGAACTCATCCCGACACAATACCGGAGGATCTCGGCCAAATGCTGACCGACATCCTTCCACACGGCTCAAGCCCCACTCGGGATGGATGCATACAGCCCACGAGATTCCAACTGCGGGCGAGGCCGTGCTCGGCACCGATCACCCGCCAGCGCCTCGACTCACGTGGGACCTCAGAAAAACATCGCTTCGCTCAGCGCCATCTCCGGCGCCAACAACGCCAACCCCGCCGTCAATTCCGTCCGGCCTTGGCCGAAATCGGCCCGGAAATGCGCCTGTCCAGCCGCCAGATCGCCGCGCCAAGCAAACTCCTTGCCGCGACCCTCGTAGCGAAACTGCACCCCCAGATCGAGGCCCGCCTCTACCTTCTCCCGTACTTCGACACCGGTTGACGCCGCCGTCCAACCACACGCTGCGAGCCGTTCCCCCAACCAAGTCGCCACCACCCGGCCCTCCGCCCGCCACGCGGCCCCGTGGAACACCTCCGCGCCGCTCAAGCCTTCCGTGAGCACCGACGGCGCATAGGCCGCCAGGAACTGCCCCACGCCCTGACGCACGGGCAGCACCCGGCAATACGCCAGATCCCGGATCGCCGCCGCGTTCGGCCACGGATAACGGAACGCGTCTTCCGGCGCCTCCGCGCTGTCCAGAATCACCCGCTTCGCCTGACTCAATAAAAACCGGTAATCGGCCAACCGCCCGCTTGCGGCAAACCGGTGCGCCCAATAATAGAGTGGGAGGTCCGTCGAGAGACAGATCGAAACCTGATCCTCCAATTGGGCGCGGGCACTGCGGTCGTAGCTCAGCAT
>JBEDEF010000504.1:0-6076 GCA_041175845.1 Verrucomicrobiota bacterium | reverse complement strand
AGCCTCGGCGCGGGCTATTACCGCCGGGTGCTGGAGGAGTACCGGCCGCACCTGATCCTCAGCGTGCACGATTGCCTCAACCGCGGTTACTTCCCCCTCGCCCGCCGCGTGCTGGGGGCGGAGCGCGTCCGGTGCGCCACCTACTGCGGGGAGTTCTCTGGCGGCTGGGGCTATTCGCGCAACTGGATCGAGCCGAGCGCGGACCTCTACCTCTCGCGCACGCCGACCGCGCGCGACTACGCCGTCAAGCAGGGCATCCCGCCGGAGCGGGCGCGGGTGCGCGGCTCCCTGATGCGGCCGCGCGCCCATCTTGAGGTGCTCGACGCCGCCGGCCGCAGCGCCCTGCGGCGCCGACTGGGCCTCGATCCGGAGCGGTTCACCGTCTTCCTCGCCACCGGCGCCAACGGCGCGAGCAATCACCTTCAGCTCCTGCCGGTCCTGCTCACCCACGCCGACCGCGTCCAGGCAATCGTCATTTGCGGCCGCAACCGGGAACTGCACCACGAACTCCTCCACTGGCGCACCGAGCACCCGGAATTCCGCTGCCACCTCGAGGGCTACTCGGACTCCGTGCACCTGCTGCTGCAGGCGAGCGACGTGATCGTGACGCGCGGCGGCACCACGACCTGCGCCAAGGCGCTGCATTTCCGCTGCCCGATCGTCTTCAACGCCTTTGGCGGGATCATGCCGCAGGAAAGCCTGACGTGGAAATTCTTCCGCAACGGGGCAGCCTCCGAGAAGATCGAAGACGCGGAGGACTTCGCGCGGGTGTTAGGCCGCTGGCTGGACGAACCGGCGACCTATGCGGCGGTGCGAGAGAACTTCCTCCGGCTCCGCTACGAGGAGGACCCGACGACGGTGATCGATGAATTGGTGGCACTGGGCAACGAAGTCGCGCGCGCGGAGCTCCGGCGCCAGCCGTTCCCGCCCGCCGACACCACTCTGGCCTGAGTCGGCCGCCCCGCGGCAGCGCGCGCGGGCGACCTGCGGCGGCCGCAATGCGCTTGGCCGCGCGGCGCGGGCCGTTCTATCTTCGCGGGAACTTGCCCGCGCCGCCCCCCTTCATCGCCTACCTCTTCACGACGTTCCCGTTGGGCACGGAGACGTTCCTCCAGCGCGAGATCATCGCGCTGCACCGCCGCGGCGTCCCGCTCCGGCTCTATTCACTCTGGGGCGGCGGGGGCACGTTCCGTGGTCTGCCCGTGCACCGGTTCCCCAAGTGGCGCCTGCTGCTGCTTTGCTGGGTGCTACCGTACGAAGCGTGGCGCCGACCGGCGGTGCTGTCCCAGTTGCTCCGCGGCCTCGCCTCCCGCCGCGCCCCCTCCTGGCTGAATTTCTGGGAAAACATGCTCGGCGCCGGGTTCGCCTGCCTCTTCGCCGGCGCTTTTCGTCGGGACCCACCCGCGCTGATCCATGCCGCGTGGGGTGGAGCCCCGGCCACCGCCGCCTGGATCCTCTGGCGGATCGACGGTCACCGCTACAGCGCCGCCGCTCACGCCTACGATCTCTACGAACACGGCGGCGACTGGTGGCTCCGGGAAAAGCTCGAGCCCGCGGCTTTCGTCCACACCTCCACCGAGATGGGCCGCCGCGCCCTCATCGCCCGCGGCCTCGACCCCACCCGCATCGCCTGCATCCGCCGCGGCCTCGACCAGTTGCCCCCGCGCAAGCCGTTGCGTGCTTTGCGCACTCCCCTCCGCCTGGTCTGCGTCGCCCGGCTGGTGGGCAAGAAGGGGCTCGACCACCAACTGCGCATCTACGCCGCGCTCAAGGCCGCCGGCGTGCCCTTCTCCGCCCGGATCATCGGCGAGGGGCCCCTCCGCGGTGAACTCGAACGCCTCGCCGGCCAACTCGGGGTCGCCGTCGACGTCACGTTCACCGGCCACCTGCCCCAGCACGAGGTCTGGAGCCAGCTGGCCTGGGCCGACGTGCTCCTCCACACGGGCGTGATCGCCGCCAGCGGCGACCGCGACGGCCTGCCGAACGTGATCCCCGAGGCCATGGCCGCCGGGGTACTCGTGTTGACCTCCCCCGCCGCCGCCACCACCGAGGCCGTCACCCACGGAGTCTCCGGGCTCGTCGCGGAGGTCACGGCCCCGGCCGACTGGGTCGGCTGGCTCAACCGCCTCTCCCGGGACGACGCGTTCGCCGAGCGCCTGCGCACGGCCGCGCGCACCTGGGTGGAGGAACACTTCGACGCCCACCGCAACGCGGCGGTGTTGTGGGGCCACTTCCAGGCGGCGCTGCCCCCCGCTCCGGCGACGGACCGATGATCCATTTCGACGTCACCAAGGCGGCCGCCGGGCGGCATGCCTCCGGCCTGCAGCGCGTGAGCCGCCAACTGCTGGCCGCGCTGGGTCCGGCCGCGGCGCCCGTCCGCTGGCACGCCAGCACGGGCCGGTTCCGCACCGCGGCGGGTGAAGAACCGGGAGCCGACGACTGGCTGTTGACCCCCGAGGTCTTCGCGCCCGAGGAGCGCCCGGGTTTTGCGGATTGGCTGGCGCGGCGTCCGTGCCGGTGTGCCGCGGTCTTCCATGACGCGATCCCGCTGCGGTTGCCGCACCTCACCTGGCCGCGGAGCGTGGCGAGGCATCCGGCCTACCTGCGCTGCCTGGCGGAGCTGGACGCGATCTGGGCCGTCTCAGCCGCCAGCCGGGACGAACTGCAAGGGTACTGGCATTGGGCGGGAGTGACGCGGCCGCCGCCGGTGAACGTGCTGCCGCTGGGGGCCGATTTTGATGGTTCCCCCCGGGCGCCGGCCGGGGCGCCCGCGGCGCCGCTGCGGCTGCTGTGCGTGGGGATTCTGGAGCCGCGTAAACAACAAACCCTGCTAGTCGCGGCAGCGGAACGGCTCTGGGCGGAGGGGCGGCGTTTCGAGCTGCATTTGGCGGGGCGGGTGAATCCGCACTTCGGAGCGCCCGTGCGGACGCGGATCGCGGCGGCGGCGCGCCGGCACCCGGGGGCGCTGCACTTCCACGCGGCCCCGAGCGATGCAACCCTGCGCCTGCTCTGGGACGGCGCGGTGGCAACACTGTTCCCGAGCTTGGCGGAGGGCTGTGGCCTGCCGGTGCTGGAGTCCCTCTGGCGCGGGGTGCCCTGTCTGGCCAGCGACCTACCGGCTCATCGGGAGCACGCGACAGGCGGCGGCTGCCGGCTAATTCCGCCCGGCGACGAGGAGGCGTGGACAACCAGCCTCCGCACGCTGCTGGACCATTCGGCGGACACTGCCGCGCTGCGGCAGGTGGCCGCAACCCGACCTCTGCCGACTTGGGCGGAGGCCGCCCGGAAGCTGCAGGCGGAGTTGCGGGGATAACCAGGGCGCTGGGCCACGGAGAGGCTTTCAGCCAACCGCCTTCGCCCCGATCGGAAGAAGCCGCTGGCGCCAGCATCTCCTTCGGCGGACCAGCCCCGGACGGGGCTAGTCCGGCCCGGGAAAACCCGGCTCAGCCTTGGCCGTCGTCCGGGATCCGCATTCCGTAGAAGGAACGGTAAACGAAAAACAGGGCGATCGCCACGAGCACGCCGCCGATCAGGTTCTTCACACCCTGGTCCTTCATCGTCACCGCGATCTCCACCGCCAGCAGGCCGAACAGGGTGGTGAACTTGATCACCGGGTTCATCGCCACCGACGAGGTGTCCTTGAACGGATCGCCCACGGTGTCGCCCACCACGGTCGCCGCGTGGAGGTCCGTCCCCTTCTGGCGCAGCTCCACCTCGACGATCTTCTTGGCGTTGTCCCACGCGCCGCCGGCATTCGCCATGAAGATGGCCTGGAAGAGGCCAAAGAACGCGATCGCCACGAGGTAGCCGATGAAGAAGTACGCGTTGAAGAACGGCAGCGCCAGGGCGAAGCAGAACACCACGATGAAGATGTTCCACATCCCCTTCTGCGCGTACTCGGTGCAGATGCGCACGACCTCCTTGCTGTCCTTGTCCGAGGCGGTGTGCTCCTCCAGCCGCATGTTCTCCTTGATGTAGACGACCGCCCGGTAGGCGCCCGTCACCACGGCCTGGCACGACGCGCCCGTGAACCAGTAGATGACGCTCCCGCCCATGAGCAGGCCGAGGATGATCTCCGGCTGGACGATCGAGAGGCGCGGGATCACCCCGCCGAACAGGTTCTCCAGCAAAATGATGATGCCGAAGACCATCGTCGTGGCGCCCACCACCGCGGTGCCGATCAGCACCGGCTTGGCCGTCGCCTTGAAGGTGTTGCCCGCTCCGTCTCCCTTCTCGAGCTGGTACTTCGCGTTCTCGAAGTCCGGTTTGAAGCCGAAGGAATCCTCGATCTCCGCCGCGATGCCGGGACGCGACTCGATCCGCGAGAGCTCGTAGACGGACTGCGCGTTGTCGGTCACCGGACCGTAGCTGTCCACCGCGATGGTCACCGGCCCCATCCCGAGGAAGCCGAAGGCTACCAGGCCGAAGGCGAAGATCGGCGCCGCGAAGAGGAACTTCTCCGGCATGATCTGCAGCAACGCGGGCTCCTGTGAGAAATGGTACGAGGTCCACATCAGCGCGATCAGCACCATCCCCATCCAGAAGGCGGAGAAGTTGCCCGCGACGAAGCCGGACAGGATATTGAGCGAGGCGCCGCCGTGGCGAGAGCAGCTGGTGACCTCCTTCACGTGGCGGGAATTCGTGCTGACGAACACCTTGGTGAACTCGGGGATCAGCGCGCCCGCGATGGTGCCGCAGCTGATGATGATCGAGAGGACCCACCAGAGGTCGGGATGAATTCCCGCCTGGCCCCGGAGGAGGAAGTAGGAGGCGAGGAAGGTCACGCCGATCGAGACCGCCGAGGTGATCCAGACGAGGTGGGTCAGCGGCGCCTCGTAGTCGAAGTCCTTGCGCTCGGCGTACAGGGCCCGACTGAGGGCCTGGTTGCCGCCGTAGGAGAGCAGCGAGGTGAGGATCATCAGCGCGCGCATCACGAACAGCCAGATGATCAGCACCGCGCAGACGGCCGGGCTTCCCGCCAGCGCGAGGGCGAGGAACGCGATCAGCGCCACGCCGGTCACACCGTAAGTCTCAAAGCCGTCCGCCGTCGGCCCGACGCTGTCGCCGGCGTTGTCGCCCGTGCAGTCCGCGATCACGCCCGGGTTTTTCGGATCATCCTCGGGCAGCTTGAAGACGATCTTCATCAGGTCGGAGCCGATGTCGGCGATCTTGGTGAAGATGCCGCCGCAGATGCGCAGGACGGAGGCGCCGAGGGACTCGCCGATGGCGAAGCCGATGAAGCAGGGCCCGACCAGCTGCGCCGGTAGGAAGATCAAAATGCAGATCATGAAGAACAGCTCCACGCAGACGAGGAGCAGACCCACGCTCATCCCGGACCGCAGCGGGATCCCGAGGGTCGCGAGCGCCTTGCCCTGCAGGGCGGAGAAGGCAGTGCGCGAGTTGGCCACGGTGTTGATCCGGATGCCGAACCACGCGACCCCGTAGGAACCCAAGATGCCCAGCACCGAGGACAGGAGGATCACGACCACCTGCCCCACGGTCATGTGCGAGAGGATCCCGAAGTAATAGATCATGGCCGCCGCGATCAGCACCCACAGCACGCTCAGGAAGCGGCCCTGGGTGAAGAGGTAGGTCTTGCAGGTCTCCCAGATGGTGTTCGAGACGTCCCGCATCGCCGCGTGCACCGGCAGCGCCTTGGTCTGCTCGTACTGCACGAGGCCGAAGAGGGATCCGATCAGGCAGATGCCGAGGCCAACGTACATCAGCGCCAAGCCGCTGACGCCGCCGAGGCCGGGAAAGACGACCTGGGAAAGGTCGGGGATCTTGATGTCGGCCTCGCTGGCACGGAGGGAGGGGGCAGCAGCCAACGCCAAGGCCGCCGCCGCCCAGGGGGCGGGGAGTTTCGGAATCATCGGGGGACGAAGCAGGGGTTGAAACGAGCCCGGGCGATCGCCGCTCCGGGCGGGGTGGGGAACATCCCACCAATGGTGCCTCTCCTCCGGACTCGCCAGCCAATAGTGGCCCGGGCAACCCCGTCGCCCGCTCAGGCGAGCAGGCGACGCACCACTGGCCGTAGACGTCTGTCAGCCAGAAATCGTGGCCGCTATGCCGGGAG
>JBEDEF010000503.1:0-5202 GCA_041175845.1 Verrucomicrobiota bacterium | reverse complement strand
GGCGCGCGCCTCCCTCGGTCGGGCGGCCGCGTGGTGGTGGGCCCCGTGGGACGCAGGGCGGCTGGCCGTGGCGGGGGGCGTCGCGGCGGGCGTGCTGCTGGTGGTCCTCATCTGGCGCCGCTGCCGCTGGGCCCTCCGGCTTGGTCCGGGGCGGACCGGGCGCGAGGCTGCCGTGCGCCGGGAAGCCGGGCGTTGGCTCGGACGTTTGGAGCCCGCGTCGGCGGAGGATCCGGAGCGCGCCGCGGTGGTTGCGCAATTGCAGCGGCTGCGCTTCGGGGCGGCCGCGAGCTGGCCGGATCCGGCCCCAAGTTTCCAACGGGCGCGGCGACTGCGGCGGACGCCGAGCCGGCCGGCCCGGATCAACCGTTTTTGAACTGCACCGGCAGGCCGGGCGGCCGGTTCCGCTTCTCCAGCCACGCCTTGAAGATCGCGTGGGCTACGGGGCTCGCGTAGCGTCCCCCGCCCGTTTCTTCGCCCGGCGTGTCGCCTTCGATCGCCACCGCGACCGCGATCCGCGGGTCCTCGACCGGCGCGAAGGCGATCAGCCAGGCGAAGTTGATCATCCCTTTCGGGTCCTGCTTTTGTGCGGTACCGGTCTTCGCCGCCAGCCGTAGCCCTGGCAGTGGCGCCAGCACGCGCGGATCCGCGAAGATTCGGGCGGTCCCGTTCGGCCGCTGCGTTACCTGCTCCATCCCCTGCAGCAGCGCCGCCCGCTGGGCCGGGTTCAGCCCGGTAGTCTCCTGTCGTTGCGTCGGGCGCGTCGGATCGTGCAGCAGGTAAGGCTGGGTCCAGATCTCGTCGCGTGCGACCGAGGCGGCAAAGCACGCCATCTGCAGGGGAGTTACATCGACGAAACCCTGGCCGATCGCCAGCTGGGCGGTGTCGCCGCTGACCCAGCCCTCGCCGGTCACCCGCCGCTTCCAGGCGGGGTCCGGGATGATCATCCGGCGCGTCTCGTCGGGCAGCTCAATCCCGGTGGGGCGATCGAGATGGAAACGGCGCGCTTCCTGGGCGAGCACCTCCGGGCCAGCCGCAAGGCCGGCCCGGTAGAAGTACACGTTGCAGCTCTGGGTGATGGCGGTGACGAGATCCACCTCGCCGTGCGCGTGGCCCTCGTAGCAGGAGAACGAGCGGGTGCCGACGCGCAGCGAGCCACCGCAGCTGATCGTCGCGGTTGGGTCGATGGCGCCCGCGCGCAGGCCGGCGATGGCGGTGAGGATCTTGAAGGTCGAGCCGGGCTTGTAGACGCCCTGGATGGCGCGCTTGAACCAGGCACCGTGGGCCGTGATATCAGCGGCGGCGGCGGCGCGGAGCCGCGGCGAGAAGGCGTTCAAGTCGTAGTCCGGCTTGCTGGCGAGCACCAGCACCTCACCGGTGCGGACGTCGAGCGCGACCGCGGCACCGGCCATCTCGGTTTCGGCCAGGCGGGCCTCCGCAGCCAGCTGGAGATCGAGATCAAGGGATAGCCGCACGTCTTGGCCCGGGCGCGGGAGCACTTGCTGGAGCGGCGGATGGATGCGGTTGCCTGCGGGGTCGACGCGGAAGATCGCGCCCCCGGCATCGCCCTGTAGTTGGTCATCGAGGTGCTTCTCGATGCCGTCGCGCCCGATGGTCCCCTTCATCTTGAACGTGCGCAGGTCACCCCCGGGGAAATCCTCGATCTCGCCGGCATCGCCCGTGCCGACGTAGCCGAGCGTGTGGGCGGCGGCCGAGCCGTGGGGATGGTGCCGCACGCTCGCGGTGTGCACCTGCGCGGGAGAGTTGACCGGCAGGCCCTCGAGCAGCCGCGCGCACTCGGCCGGCGCCAGGTCATCGAGGAGGGTGTACGGGAGGAGCAGTTCGCGCGCGAAGTGACGCTCGAGGTCGCGCGCATCGACCTTTTCCGTGCGCCCGATGAGTACATTCACCTGGTCGAGGTAGCGCTGGACGACGGTGGCCCGCGCGATCTGGAGGATCTGGACGGCGCTGGGCAGGTCGCCGGCTTCGGTGTCCTCCAGCTGCCGGTAATTGCGGCGGATCCGGATCTGCTCCGTCCGAATCTCGGACCGCAGGGCGTCCAGGAGGAGCCGCACGGAGAAGCGGGGCCGGTTACCGGCGAGGACGCGGCCGTCCCGATCGAGGATCTGTCCGCGCGGGCCCGGGTGGACGATCCGCCGCTGGTTCTGCACGCGTTCCGCCTCGGCGTGGGTGTCGACCTTGAGGAGTTGCTGATAGGCGAGGCCGCCGGCGAGCACGATCAGCAGCGTCGCCACCATGAAGTGAAAGAAGGTCACCCGCGGGTCGTGGGCGCGCCGCTGCTCAATGGTGAGCCCAGGCGACTGGCCGGATGCGGAAGGTGAGGTGGGTGCGGCCACGGACAGAGATCCTCAACCGTGGAGCCCGCGTCGCTCCGCCCACGCATCCCCGAGCCGCACCAGCCGGTCCTGCAGCGCGAGGAACCACACGGTGACGACTGCGAGCGTGAGCTGCGAAGCGAGCAGGTCGGGCAGTAACCGACCCCAGGCCCCGCCGGGCGCGGGCGCCGCGAGCAGGCGGAGTAGACTGAGACTGAGGAACAAGGCGAGGTTGGTGAACAACACGACGAGGATCTGGGAGACCGGATCCTGACGCGGCACCCGCGCGCGAGCGCGGAACAGCAGCAGATGGGCGGCGGCGAACAGCAGCCCGTGCGTGCCGAAGGCGACCGGCGAATGGGCGTCGCAGAGTAGTCCCGCGGCGCCCGCAACCAGCAACCCCGGTGCCCGGTCAAGCTGGAGCGCGGGGTAGACGACGAAAAGCGCCCCGCCAAAGATGTGCACCTGCCAGCCCGAGAGCCCGTGGTTAAGCTCGGCCAGCAGGGTCCAGAGGAGCACCTGGGTCAGGAGCAGGATGATCACGCGGCGCATGGTGGCGGGTGGTTCAAGGTGCCGGCCGCCCCGGGGCATCCGCGGGTGCGACCGGCACCAGCACGCTCACCTCGGTGAGCGTGCCAAGCCGGGGATCCAGCTCCACTGCGCCGGACTTGAAGAGGCCATCGCTGGCAAGGTCCGCTCGGATAATGGTGCCGAGGGTCAATCCGGGCGGGAATACCCCACCGAAGCCCGCCGTTACTAGACGCTTGGGCGCCGCGGAATTCGCGATGATGTCCAGGGGCATCAACTCCACGACCCCCCGCGGGGGCGCGAGCGTCGGATTGACCCCACCCTGAAAGCTGATGGGCCGCGTGTCGCCCTCCACCACCCCGGCGAGGCGCATCGTCGGACTGCTGATGAGCTCCACGACGGCCGTGGTGGCATGGACCTCGGAGACGCGACCGACGACGCCCCCGGAAAAAACCACTGGCGCTCCGACAGGGATACCGTGGTCGCGGCCCTTGCGGATCACGATGCGCTGCCACCAGCCGGAAAAATCGCGGCGGGCCACCCGGGCGTGCTCCAAGCGGTGGTCGCGGAGCGGCGGCAGGCGTAGGAGTTCCTCGAGGCGGGCCACCTCCGCCCGCAGTTCCCCGTTCTGCTGCACCGCGAGCTCGAAGGACGCGGTGACACGCGCGAGATCCCGGCCGGCCTCGATCAGCTCCGTCCGGGAACGCGTCCGCAGCGCCCAGAAGTCCTGCAGGTCGCGCACGCGTGAGGCCGCGAGGTTTACGGGCGCCGTCAACTCGAAGAAGCTGGCGCGCGCGAACGTCTTGACTGCCGTCGGGACCAGCAGCCAGCCACCGACGATCAGGCCGAGGGTCAGGAGCGGGTTCCCCTGAGTGAAGCGTTTGAACGGCACGGGCGGAAAGGGGCCGCCGGCGGGGCAGGATCACCCGGTCCGGCCCGCGGGCGGCATCAGCCGCTCTTGTTCTCCAAGTAGGCCCCGGTACCGTTGGCCACGGCCGACAGCGGGTCGTCCGAGACGGTCACCGGCAAGCCGGTCTTCTCGCTCAGGAGCTTGTCGATGCCGCGGATCAGCGCCCCGCCGCCGGCCATCACGAAGCCGCGATCCACGAGGTCAGCCGAGAGTTCCGGCGGGCAGCGCTCCAGGGTGACCCGCACCGCGTCGACGATCGCCGCGACGGTGTCCGCCAGGGCCTCGCGGATTTCCTGGGAGGTTACCTGGATGGTCTTCGGCAGGCCTGCCACGGAGTCGCGGCCCTTCACCTCCATGGTCAGCTCCTCCTCGAGTGGGTAGGCCGAGCCGAGGTTGAATTTGATCTCTTCCGCGGTGCGCTCACCGATCAGCAGGTTGTAGGCCCGCTTCATGTAGCTGATGATCGCCCCGTCGAGCTCGTCGCCGGCGACGCGGATCGACTTCGAGAACACGATGCCCGAGAGCGAAATGATGGCGATCTCGGTGGTGCCCCCGCCGATGTCTACGATCATGTTGGCTGCGGGCTCCTCGATGGGTAGACCGACCCCGATCGCTGCCGCCATGGGTTCGGGGATCGTCTCGACGCTGCGGGCGCCTGCGTGGGTCGCGGACTCCATCACGGCGCGCTTCTCCACCTCGGTGATGCCAGAGGGGATGGCGATGACGACGTGCGGCGGGGCGCGGAAAGCAGAGTTGGAGACCTTGCGGATAAAGTAGCGCAGCATCTCCTCGGTGACGTCGAAGTCCGCGATGACGCCATCCTTCATCGGCCGGATGGCCGTGATGTTGCCCGGCGTGCGCCCGAGCATCCGCTTCGCCTCGTCACCGACCGCAAGTACCTTGCGGGTAGTCGTGTCGAGGGCGACCACCGACGGCTCCCGGAGCACGATGCCCTTGCCCTTCACGTAGACGAGGGTGTTGGCCGTGCCGAGGTCGATCCCGATGTCGTTCGAGAAATAGCCGAAGATGTTCGCCATGATGGCGGCCCGAGGCGCGAAGGAGCGCGCCGAGCCGACGGGCAACCGAATCCCCGGGCCCGGGGGGTGTCAACGAGGTAAATGCCCCGCGGCTGGCGCCTTCCATCAGGACATGAAAAAGCCCCGCGTTCGGCGGGGCTGCGGGGAAGGGACGGTGCGGTCGGCGGAACTCAGCTGGCCGCCGGCGGCTTGGCCGCAGTCGTGACGGCTTCCTTTTTCGGCACCTCGGCGACAACGGCCGGCTTCTCTGCCTCCGCCTCTTCCTTCGAGGCTTTCTTGAACTCCTTGATCGACTGTCCGAGGCCCTTGGCCAAGCCGGGGAGCTTCGAGCCGCCGAAGAGAACGAGCAGGATGATCAAGATGACGATCAGCTCGGTCGGGCCCAGACCCATGA
>JBEDEF010000502.1:0-10047 GCA_041175845.1 Verrucomicrobiota bacterium | reverse complement strand
CTCCGGCCGCGGGATGTCGACCTCCGCCCAGCGGGAGGCGGCGGCACGCGCGCGGGCGGCCGCCAGCGACAGCGCGGCGCGGCGACCCTGCCGGTTTTCGAACTCGACCCGGAGCTGACCCTGCTTGCCGGCGACCTCCGCGAGGTAGGGGTCGCGCTGGTCCGCGGAGAGCAGCGCGCTCACCACGTTCACCACGCGCGAGGCGTCGAGCACGTGCACCACGCCCGGCGCGTAGGCGGGCGCGATCTTGACCGCGGTGTGCGCCGCGCTCGTCGTGGCCCCGCCGACCAGCAGCGGCACCGCGAAGCCCTGGCGGGTCATCTCCCGGGCCACGTGGACCATCTCGTCGAGCGAGGGGGTGATCAGCCCGGAAAGCCCGACGACGTCCGCCTTCGTCTCGCGTGCGACCGTGAGGATGCGCTCGGCCGGCACCATCACCCCGAGGTCGGTGACCTCGTAGTTGTTGCAGGCGAGCACCACGCCCACGATGTTCTTGCCGATGTCGTGGACGTCGCCCTTGACCGTCGCGAGCACGATGCTCCCCTTCGTCGATGCCTGCCCCGCGGCCGCCTTCTCCGCCTCCATGTAGGGCGTGAGGACCGCCACGGATTTCTTCATCACGCGGGCGGATTTCACCACCTGGGGGAGGAACATCTTGCCCGCGCCGAACAGGTCGCCTACCACCCGCATTCCGTCCATCAGGGGCCCCTCGATGATGTCGAGCGGGCGGGCATACTGGGTACGGGCCTCCTCAGTGTCCGCCTCGATGAAGGCGTCGATGCCCTTGACCAGCGCGTGCCGCAGGCGTTCGGCGACCGGCGCGCGGCGCCACTCCTCAGCCTCGGGAGCGGGCCTGCCCCCGGTGTCACCCACGGAGGCCTGCTTCAGCTCGTCGGCCAGCGTCACGAGCCGTTCCGTCGCGTCGGGGCGGCGGTTCAGGATGACGTCCTCGACCCGGTGGCGGAGTTCGCCGGGGATCTCCTCGTAGACGCCCAGCATCCCGGCGTTGACGATCGCCATGTCCAACCCCGCCTGGACGGCGTGGTACAGGAAGACGGTGTGCATCGCCTCCCGGACCGGGTTGTTGCCGCGGAACGAGAAGGAGACGTTCGAGACGCCGCCGCTGACGCGCGCTCCGGGCAGGGAGGCCTTGATGGCCCGCGTGGCCTCGAAGAAATCAACCGCGTACCCGTTGTGCTCCTCGATGCCGGTGGCCACCGTGAGGATGTTGGGGTCGAAGATGATGTCCTCCGCCGGGAACCCGATGCCCTCCGTCAGGAGGCGGTAGGCGCGGGTGCAGATGCGCACCTTGTCATCGCGCGTGGCGGCCTGCCCCTGCTCGTCGAACGCCATCACCACGACCGCCGCGCCATAGCGCCGGACCAAGCGGGCCCGCCGCAGGAATTCGGCCTCCCCGTCCTTCAGGGAGATGGAGTTCACGATGCCCTTGCCCTGCAGGCACTGCAGCCCGCGTTCGAGCACGGACCACTTCGAGGAATCCAGCATCACCGGCACGCGCGCGATCTCCGGCTCGGAGGCGATCAGGTTCAGGAACCGGACCATCGTCGCCTCACCGTCGATCAGCGCCTCATCGACATTGATGTCGATGACGTTGGCGCCGCTCTCCACCTGCTGCCGGGCGATGGCGAGGCAGGCTTCCCAATCGCCGGCCTTGAGCGCCTTGGCGAAGCGGGGCGAACCGGTGATGTTGGTCCGCTCCCCGATGACGAGGAATTGGGCGGCGGTGCTCACGGCGGATCAGGCGACGACCAGCGGTTCGAGCCCGCTGAGCCGCAGCGCGCGGCGCGCGGGCGGGATGGGCCGCGGAGCGACCCCGCGGACCGCGGCGGCGATGGCCGCGATGTGGGCCGGCGTCGAGCCGCAGCAACCGCCCACCAGATTGATCCAGCCCTGCCGGGCGAAATCCCCGAGGACGCGGGCCATGTCCTCCGGGGTCTCGTCGTACCCGCCGAACGCATTCGGCAGACCGGCGTTGGGATAGCAGGAAACGTAGCATCCCGCGATGCGGGAGAGCTCCTCGACGTAAGGCCGCATCGCCTCGCCGCCCAGCGCGCAATTGATCCCGACCGAAAAGGGCTGGGCGTGCGCCACGCTGTGATAGAACGCGCTGATCGTCTGCCCGGAAAGGGTCCGGCCCGACGCGTCGGTGATGGTCACGCTCACGAGCACCGGGACGCGCGCCTCCGGGCCGCGACGGTCCTGCACCTCCGCGATCGCGTAAAGCGCGGCCTTCGCATTCAGCGTGTCGAAGATCGTCTCCACCAGCAGGGCGTCGACCCCTCCGTCCAGCAACGCCTCGATCTGCTCGGTGTAGGCGCCCACCACCTGTTCCCAGGTCACGGCGCGGTACTCCGGGCGGTTCACGTCCGGTGACATCGAGAGTGTGCGGTTGAGGGGACCGATGGCCCCCGCGACGAAGCAAAGCCGCCCCGGGGTCGCCTGCTCGGCCCCCGCTGCCGCCTTTCGGGCGCACTCCACCGCGGCCAGGTTGATCTCCCGCACCCAGGGCTCGCAGCGGTAGTCCGCCATCGCGATCGAGGTACTGCTAAAGGTGTTGGTCTCGACGACGTCGGCACCAGCGTCAAAATAGGCCCGGTGGATGCCTTCGATCACGTCAGGCCGAGTCAGACAGAGCAGGTCGTTGTTGCCCTTGAGATCCTGCGGGTGCGCGGCGAACTTCTCCCCGCGGAAATCAGTTTCCGCCAGTCCGTAGCCCTGAATCATCGAACCCATTGCGCCATCCAAGACCACGATGCGCCCGGCGAAGAGACGGCGAAAAGCTTCTTCGCGGGTGGAAGGGGGAGGCAGGGAGGCGGCCATCGCAGCCACGGTCTGGCGTTCGCCCTCGCTTGTGGCAAGTGACATATCTACGTATCCAAATGGGTTGATGCGTTCTTTACTTCCACAGGCAGAAGGTCATTGCGAAGGCGTGTCCCTTCGCCGCGCCTCTCACGCTGCCGTGCGCTTCTCTCGCGGCTATCGCCGAGGTTTTGCGGTTAGACCGCGGAAACGAGCGGCTTGGACTTGGCTGTTGGGCGCTTGGGGGCTCCTGTGGGCCGCTGCCCTAGGTCTCCCTGCGCAGGCTCCGGAATCGTTACCCCCATTCGTGTTCCGCGCGACCCGCGGGATGGAACCGTCGGGGCCGGCCACCCCGAGCGCCGGCTGGCTTACCGCGGAGGAACTGGCCCGCCGACAGGTTACTTCGCTCTCCGAGGCGCTAAGGCAGGTGACCGGAGTTCCGGCCGTGACTTCGGGCGCGGCGGGAATGATCACCTCCGTTTTCACGCGTGGAGCGAACTCCAACCAGACGCTGCTTCTGGTCGACGGCTTGCGACTTAATGACCCCAACACGGACTATGCGGTCTTCCTCGGTGGCGCCTGTTTGGGCGCGTGCGACAGTCTGGAGGTTTCCCATGGTCCGCAAAGCACGCTGTACGGCGGCGAAGCGGTGGGGGGACTAATCTCGCTGCGCGCGGCGCGGGGTCAGGGAAAACCGACGGGGCGCCTCGCGGTGGAGGCGGGTAGTTACGGTACTTTTCAGGGCGCGCTTAACGCGCAGGGCGCCCGCGGGGCCGACGCCTGGAACCTTTCGTTGCGCGGGGGGCGCACGCAAAATGAGCGCGCGAACAATGCCTTCATTTCCCACAACGCGGTGTTGCGCCTGGACCGTACCGTTCGGCCCGGGATCGAGGCCACGGCCACGCTGCGTTGGTTCCGCGGAGCCTATGGTTCGCCCGGGGATCGGTTCACGAACGATCCCGACAACCGCGAGCAGGAAGAAAACCTGCTCGCCACCGCTCAGCTGCAATTCATCCACGGGCCTTGGCAGACGCGAGTTTTGGCGGGAGGCCAGAACCGGCGGTTCGTTGCGATCAGCCCTTTTCCTACTCCGCGACCCACTGCGGAGACCCGCGTGACGAACCGCCGCGGGATGCTTGACGCCCAGGGCACGTTCCGTGGTTGGTCCGGTCATCTTCTACTCGGCGGGGCCACTTTCGAGGCGAATCACACCCGGAACACGGGATTCGGGAACATCAATCGCCGCCAGCGCTTGGCCGCGGTTTTCCTCCATGATGAATTCCGGCCGCGCCCGGATCTGCTCGTGGGCATGGGCGTGCGCAACGATGACTTCGACACGTTTGGCCGCGCCACCACGGGCCGGGCCACGGCATCCTGGGCGCCGGCCGGTTCCTCCCTCCGGTGGGGCGCTGGACTCGGGACTAGCTTTCGCTCGCCCAGCTTCCTCGATCTTTTCGGGCAAAGCGCATTCTACCGCGGCAACCCCCTGCTCCGACCAGAGCGCGCCCGCGGTTGGGAATTCGGCGGCGAGTGGCGCGGCGAAGGCGGTCGCTGGTCAATCGGCTTGACCCGTTTCGAACTGGGCCTGCGGGACCTGATCGCGAGCACCCGCGATTTCCGCAGCGTGGAAAACATCCTTCGCGCGCGTACCCGTGGCTGGGAGGTTACTTGGCGCCTCCGTTGGGGGGAGACTGCGGCGATCACCGGGCATTACGCCTATTTAGAGGCCGAAAATCTTACTGCGGGAACTCGCTTGCTACGCCGACCACGGCACCGCGGCGGCCTCGATTTGTGGCGTACGTGGGGCCATGGGTTCAGCGCCGGCGCAGGGCTCTCGGCGCTCGGCCAGCGCGAGGACGTCCACGCCCGCACCTTCCGCACGATCGACGGCGAAGATTACGTGGTAGTGCGCCTCTACGCGGAGCAGCGGCTGGCTCCCGGTTGGTCCGTCCGGGCCCGACTCGAGAACGCGCTCGCGGAACGCTACGAGGAAGTGCACGGCTACCCGGCGATTGGCCGCGGGGTGTTCCTCGCCCTCGAGCGCGGTTTCTGATCACCCGGGACGGGCAAGTCTAGGCTTCCCACGCGCAGGGTGGCCGCTAGGGTAACGGGATTTATGGAGAAAACGTTCATTATCCTGAAGCCTGACGCGATGGAGAAGCGCTTGGTGGGCACGATCTTGGCCCGCTTCGAGGCGGCCGGCTTCGACGTCGTAGCGTGCAAGATGGGCCGACTCTCGCCCGCACTGCTGCGGGAGCATTACGCGCACGTAGCATCCAAGCCCTTCTATCCGGAAATCGAGGCCTTCATGAGCCGTCGCCCGGTCGTGATGGTGGCGCTCCAGGGAGACCAGGTTGTCCAGCGCGTGCGGGACCTGCTCGGGCCGACGGATTCGCGCAAGGCGGCGAAAGGGACGATCCGCGGCGACTTCGGTACGGATATGATGGTTAATGTCGCGCACGCCTCGGACAGCGTGGAGAACGCGCGGGCGGAATTGGCTCGTTTCTTCCGGACCGAGGAACTCTTCGCCTGAGTGGCGCTCGTCGGAGGCGCGACCGCTCAGGCCCGTCTGTCCCAGGCCAACGGGATCCCAGCCTCCACGAGCTTCGACTGGAATTCAGCCAACCGGCTCGAAGACTGTCGGACCCCGCGCGGTAAGTGGCGCCCAGCGAGGCAAAATGCCACGAGCTCGCCGGCTGCCTCACCGATGTTCCATTCTACGGGATGCAGGCGGTAGCAGCCGTTGGTCAGATGTGTGGTCCCGATGTTCTTGTTGGCGGCCAGCAAGTTCTCCATGCGCACCGGCAGCAAGCAGCCGAGCGGGATCTGAAAGGGGAGGGCGGGGAAATCGATATAGTTGTCGCCCCCGCTGCTGGGATGGAGGTCGATGTTGTAGCTGCCGATGCCCACGCTATCGGGGAAGGCCGCGGCGGTTGTTTCGGCGGGCGTCTTGGCGCCAGTCGCGCGCTGGCGCGCCTCGGTACCGACGTGCAACTCGGTCACGGTAAACTCCGCGCGAATGCGACGGCTCTCGCGGATATAAGGGTATTTGGCGAGGCCATCCGCCGTGCCCACGATGTCCGGTCGCAGACGGAGACCCTTCCAACCGGTGCCGCCATCCGGGCGCGGGCACTCGGTCTGTAGCCAGTACAGCCACGATAGGCTCAATTGTTTGCCGGCGGCCGTGTGCCGAGCCGCCTCCGCGGGCGCGACCCCGACGAGGTTACCCAGCATGTAGTCGTTCTGGGGCCAATTCACCAAGGTGATGTCACCGCGATAAGTCCCCGGCGCGAACTGGGAGCGGTCGATGATGCGCCGGTATTTGAACAGTCCCGTACCCTTCTCGGGATCGAAGCCCATGTTAAACGGCTGCAGAGTGCGTGGTGAAGAGTAGAAGAGGCTGAGTAACTTGCCCGACCACGGCGGCCGGAGCGCGGGCACGTGGTCGCGCCAGAATGCGTAATCGCGGGGGCGCTCGATCACGTGGTCCTCGCCGGCGACGTAATCCATCGCGAAGCAGCAGGTGAAAGCCTGGTGGTTATCGGGCTCCGCCTGTTCCTTTGCGCGGGGCTCTCCGGTCACTCCCCGCGACTCGGCTCCGGTGACGAACTCCGTGCCAGTAAGCGGCAACACATCCCCTAACTCGGTTGCGTCGATGAAGTACGGAGCGCGGAGCACGGTCTCGTGACCCAAGTCGAGGCTCCGCACCGTCACCGCCTCGACCCGATCCCGCGCGGTCTGGGCTGCGATCGGCACGTGGAAGAGCAGGATCTCCACCTGCCCCCCGGCGACGTAGGGCGCGAGCAGCTCCTGGAGCGCGGCAAGGGCAGCGCGTGGCTCGTGGCAGAGCCGCGAGACACTGCCGTTCCCCGGGTTTAGCCGGGGGTTGGCCCGGGCCGCGGGGGTCAGCGGGAAGTTGCGCCGGTAATGGTCGCGGATGCGCTCCCGCAACTCGCGGTAGGAGCGGGTCGCGCCCCCGGTCTCAATCTGTGCATTCTCGTCCGGAGGCACCGCCTGCGAAGTCAGCTGGCCGCCGATCCAATCCGTCTCCTCCGTGAGGATCACCCTCCGTCCCCGGCGCGCCGCGGCCAGCGCCGCTGCACAGCCGCCGAGCCCGCCGCCGATCACGACCACGTCCGCCCGCAATTCCTTCGCCGCCGGCGAAGTCCGGGCCGCGATGCCGCTGAGGATGACGGGGCCGGCCGGGCTACTGCCCGCGCGCAGCGCGGAAGGGGCGAGGAGTGCGGCGGGGAGCGCAGAGGCGGAGTGGCGCAGGAAACGACGTCGGTTCATCGGTGGAGCAGTTGGGTCAATAAGTGCCCTTCAGGGCGAAGGTCCAGCTCTGCCCCACGGTCTCGTTCCGGGTGAGGGCGGTCAGCCCACCGGAAAAGCGCTGCAGGTTAACGTAGGGCGTGTCGGTGAGGTTTCGTACGCTAACCGACAGGCTGTAGGCCGGGCTCAGGCGCCAGCCGGCCCCCGCGTCAACGTTGGTGCGATGACGGCGGTAGGTCGTCCCAGCGAGGTTAGTGTTTACATCGTCCGTCCAGTTCCAGTTGGCGTAGAGGTTGAGGCGGTTGTAGGTGTAATTGACTCCGCCGCTCGCGAGGTGGGGCGTCAGGTTCGCCCGCGGCACTTCCGCGTAAAGCCGGGTGTAGCTCGCCCGCACGGATAGCCGCCGAAACAGCGCCCCAAGAAAGGAAAGGCTCTGGTTGTACTCCCACTCCATGCTGCGCATCCGGATCGTGCCGGGCCCGTTGTCGGTCGTGATGAACTCATAGCCCTGGAGTTCGTCGTCCCCGGTGTACCCGAACTCCTGCGCCGTCAGGCGGTCGGTGATGAAGAGGTTGCGCACCTTGCGCTCGGTGAGGGTGACTGCGAGCTGGCCCACCGGCTCGAAGTAGTAGGCAAGACGGGCGGCGTAGTTATCCGCCGTCTCCGGCTTGAGGCGCGGGTTGGGCGAGGTGACCGTGAGCGCGGTGTCGTTGACAATCCAGACGCCGGCCAGGTTGACGTAGGAGGGCCGGCGGATGGTCGAGCTGTAGCCAAAGTGGAGATCCAGATTACGCCACAGCCCGTACTTTACCGAGGCACTGGGGAAGAGATTGTCGTACGCGCCGGTACGTTTCACGCGGGGCTGAGAGAGAAACTGGTACTGGATACCCGGGATCGTGGTGGCGCGACCGGCCGCATTGACCGGAAAGCCGGCCGCCCGCAGTTCCGCCGGGGTCCGGGTGTCCGCCTCGCTGGCCTCGGTGCTCGTGCCCTCCCAGCGCAGGCCGGCGCGCAGCGTGAGCCCGCGGAGGCTGGCGGTGCCCATCAGGAAGCCGGAGTCGATCCGCTCATAGTAGCGCCGGCGGCGGGCCACGTACGACTGGTAGAAATTGTCTCCGTTGGTGCCCCAATTCTGGCGGAATGCGTCCGGGTTCGCGCGGTAGAGGTCAGCGATCGCGCGGAGGTTGGGCATGAAAACATTCCCACCCGAAAGAGACTGGATCGAGCCACCGTTCATCCCGAGGTCATACTCCCAGGGCGAGCGGTAGTTGGCCCAGCCGCCAGCGGCCCCGCCGGGTAGGTGATCGAATCGCTTCGCGAGTTGGTCGTCCTCGAACTTCTGGAACTGCTGGCGGGACTTCACCCCGGATTTCCAGACCACGGGCAGGACTCGCGCGGTCTTGAGGATCGCGTTGACCTCGCCGCTGAAGAACGTTGTGCGCCCGAAGCGGCCATCGTTCAGGGTAAACGAGGGACTCGTGAAACTCGCGCCGTTGCTGATATCTGGTCCCGCGACCTGGGTGAAACGCCAGTCGGTGGATAACGGTGAAGAGCGCTCGGCGCGGAAGGTCACGTTCGCCGCCGTCGGCGAGTTGCTGTCGCGGATCGATTGGCGGCGGCCGAGGGGATCGTACCAGCTAGTTGAATCCGTGTAGGCAAACTTGCCCTCGACCTCGAGGTTGCCCCGCTTGTAGGCGACGCGGGGCAGGAGCGTGAAGGTCTCGCCTAGTTTGGATACCGCGACCGGATTCACCTGGACTGTGCCGGTCGGCGCGGACTGGAAACTCAGGAGCGGGTCGGAGCCGACAACGTTGGCCCGGGTGCCCGCGTTGAAGATCGTGGTGCGCTGCGGCGTCCACAAGTCCGCGTAGTTGTAGACGATCCCGAGGCCGACGTTCAGCTCGGGGCTGATGCGGTAATCAGCCGTCAGGGTGGTGGCGAAACGCTTGTTGAAACGGGGCGCCCACTGGAAGTTCAGCGTGGTGGGCACCAGCGGCCGCGGGTCGGTCGCCGTCGGCGTCGCGTTGTAGGCCTGGGAGGTGATGAGCGCCTCCTGATAAACGTTGGACTCGCTGAGGTTTAACACGATCCCGAGAGAGCGGTTCAGGAAAACGTCCGAGTACTCTAGGATCCCTCCGGGTCGCCACTTGCGGCTTGGCCGATCCTCGTCGGGACCGAGCTTGGCGCGGAAATCCAGCTCCTCTGAGTGGGCGGTGACGTTCGCCTGCCACGAGACCCGGCGGCCCGCGCGATCGAAGGCCCGCTTCGTCCGTAGGTTGATGGTCCCCGCCGGCGCGTTGGCGTCGACGTCTGCGCTGATCGTCTTGGAGACCTCGATCGATTCCATCGAGTTCAGCGAGGCCATCTCCATCGTGAACGATCGGGCCGCCCCTGAACCGCTGTTGTTCGCATCCACGCTCGCGAGGGCGATGCCATCCATCGTCACCGAGGTGTACTCGGAGCCGAGCCCGCCGAGGCGCACGGTCCGCACCTCGCCGTAAAACAGGTCCAGCTCCACCCCCGGCAGGTGCTTGAGGAACTCGCCGACGTTGCCCTCGGCGTTGTCGCCGAACGAGTCGGAGGCGACCGTGTTCGTGATGTTCATCGAGTTGCGCTGGTCCATGATCGCCTTGGCGGCTCCCTCGCGCTCGGTGGAGACGACGAACGCGTCGAGCTTCAGCGCGTCGCCGGCCGTCGCCAGCGCGCTGGCCAGGCTGAAGTCCTGCGTCACCGTCGCTCCCGCCGCGACGTTCACGGTGGCGCTCGCCGTCTGGTAGCCGGTGTAGGTGACGACGAGGGTGACGCCACCGGGGGCCACCGGGTAGAGCCGGTATTCGCCGCCGCCCTCCGAGACCGTGGCGACGCCCGTCTCGCGCACGACGATCCGCGCGTTCCGCACGAACTCGCCCGTGGCCGGGTTGGAAATGCGGCCGGTGATGGTGCCCGGAGCCGTCT
>JBEDEF010000501.1:0-3707 GCA_041175845.1 Verrucomicrobiota bacterium | reverse complement strand
CGGAAAGGTCGCCGGTGGCGGGGCTTGCGGGCGGTGGGGCGAGTGGATGTGCTCGGTGTATGGCTCGTTGCGGGTTGCTGGTTGCGCTGCTGGTGCTGGGTTCCGTCGAGGGACGGGATGTGGCCGACTGGGTGGCGCGGCATCGGGAGGCCATTGGGGGTGCCGCCAACCTCGCGGCGCTGCGGGCGCTGCGGGCGGAGGGCACGGTGCAGGCGGGAGGGTCCGAGGTCCGGTTTCAGTTCTTCGCGGCGCGCCCAGCGGCGGCCCGGGTAGAGACGGAGCGGGGCGGTCGGACGTTGGTCCAGGCGTCGGACGGGATTGAGCCGCCGTGGGAGTTTGACACCGGGCAATGGCCCCCACGTTACCGGGCGATGGCCCCGGCAATGGCCCGCGTTTTCGCAGCGGACGCGGAATTCGACAACCCCCTTGTGGCGCCGGCGGACCGGGGGTACATCCTTGAGGATGGCGGGGAGGTGGAGGCCGAGGGCCGTCGTTGGCGGCGGATTCTCGCGACCCGGCGCCTGGTTGAGACTGTATTCCTTTTCCTCGACCCAGAAACCGCCTGGCTCGCGCTCCGTCTCGAGGAAAAGGTGGTGCCGGGCGGCCGCAAGATGCGGATCTTGACCCGCTACGAGGATCCGCGCCCCGTGGCGGGAGTGCTGTTGCCGCACCGGGTGGTCCAACTGGTCGACGGGGTGGTCCGTCAGACCACGGTGATCGCTCGGATGGAGGCGAATCCGGAGCTGGAGCCCGGGATGTTCAGCCGGCCACGTGCCTCGGGCGAGACGCGCTGACGAGGGAAGTTTGGGATTGCGCCGACGGGCGCTGAGGATTTCGCTCTCCCCTCAATCCTTTAATTTATGCAAGAACAAGTCACCCTGGAATGCACTGAAGCGAAGAAGGAGGGCAAGCCGGCCTCCCGCTACCTGACCTTCCGGAACAAGAAGACCGTCACCGAGCGGATTGAGAAGAAGAAGTACAATCCGCACCTCAAGCGGCACACGTTGCACAAGGAAATCAAGTAACCGTGGCGCGCGCCCGTTTCCGCGGGCAGTCGCTCACGAAAAAGCCGGGCTGAGGCCCGGCTTTTTCCTTTTCCGCTCAGGCCTGCGCCCCGGGTTTGTCGATTGCAGGCGGGGCAAACGGCCCGGCCGAACCACCTGACGCCCCCTGCTGCTGCCGCCGGGCCGCCCGCCAACCCTCCCGGTGTTTGCGGATCCAATCGAGCAACGCGCGCTCGAAGCCGATGTCGTAGCCGAGCCGCTCCGATTCGATCCACTTGTGCTTCAGGATCTCCTCCCGCTCGGCGAGGAACTCCTGGTAGAGGCTCGACTGCTTCACGAACTCGCGGGAAGTCTGGGACTCGGGAGGTCGCGGCGACATGGACGTGTCGAGTAAGGCCGACGGTGACAATCCTGTCAATTCCCGCGGGGCAACCGGGGAGAACCGCCTAGCTAGCCGCCGGTTTCGCCGGCAACCGTTGGAGCAGCTCCCGGCCGATCGCCGCGAAGACGCGGGCCGCCTCGCCGTCCGGGTTGGCGACCACGACCGGCGCGCCGGCGTCGCCCCCGGCGCGAATTTCCGGGATGAGGGGCACCTGGCCGAGCAGCGTGGTCTCGAGGCGCTCCGCCGTCGCGATGCCGCCGCCCGTGCCGAAGAGCGCGTGACGCTGGCCGGAGGGATCGGTGAAGTAGCTCATGTTTTCCGCCACGCCCAGCAGCGGCACGTTGACCTTGCGGAACATCAGCCCGCCCTTGCGGGCCACGTTGGTGGCCGCCGCCTGCGGGGTCGTGACCAGTACGGCTCCGTCCAGCGGCAGGGTCTGCACGAGCGAGAGCTGGGCGTCGCCCGTGCCGGGCGGCAGATCGATCAGAAGTAGGTCCAGTTCCCCCCAGCGCACGTTCTGCACGAACTGCTGGATGGTCTTCATGATCATCGGGCCGCGCCAGATGACGGGCGTGTTGTCGTCCACCAGGAACCCCATGCTCATCACCTTGACCCCGTGCGCCTCCATCGGGATCAGCTGGGCGTCGGCGCCGTCGCCCTCGACCTCGGGGCGGCCGCTGAGGCCCATCATCAGGGGCACGCTCGGCCCGTAGATATCGCAATCCATCAGGCCCACGCGGCCCGGCCGCCCCTCCGCGGCCAGCGACCGCGCGATGGCGCAGGCGAGGTTCACCGCGAACGTGCTCTTGCCGACGCCGCCCTTGCCGGAGGCGATGGCCACGGCGTGGCGGATGCCGCGCGCCGCCGGGGCGTTGCCCGGCAGGTTGCCGGCCGCGCCGGGGCTGCCGGGGGCGGCGGCCTTGGTCGTGGCGGACACGGCGATCTCGACCAAAATATCCTTCACGCCGGGCTGGCCTCGGAGCGCCTCTTCCACGCCGGCCTTCAACTGCAAAGGGACTTGCGGATCCGTGGTGGTGAGAGCGAGGGAGACCTTGACCGTGCCGTCCAGCATTCCCGCCGAGCGCACCAGCCCGAAAGAGACGATGTCCCGGCTGAAACCGGGGTACTTGACGAGCTTGAGGCGGTTTTGGATTTCGGCGGAGGTCACGGTACGGATGAAAACAGTTAAGGGTTGTTATCGGGGAGGGGGGCGCAAATAGAAATGCCATCCCACCATGGCCCTTTCCCGTCGCCACTTCCTCGCCTCCGGACTCGCCGCCGCCGCCGTCCCCGCCTTCGGGGCGCAGCCCTCCCGCAACATCGGGGAGGTCCGTATCGATGTGGACACCGCGACGGTCCCGGTGCGGGTCTCCGGTTCTACCCCCGACCTCCAGTCGCTGGCCCTGACCGCCTTCCGGGCGCACGGCCGCTATCGTCTGGTCACGACCGGGCAGGCCTTCGACCTGAAGTTCTCCGCAGCGGGGGCCAATCAGGTGCGGGTGGAGATCACCCGCGGTGCCGCGGGTACTCCGGTGCACGCGGAAACCGTGGCCGGCACTACGCCCCGTCAGGCGCTGCTCAAGGCCGCGGACGTCGCGGTAGTGAAGACCAATGGCCTGGGCCTGCGCGGCTTTTTCACCGCCCGGCTCGCCTTTGTTTCACGGCGCGTGGGCCGCGGGGAGGTCTACACCTCCGACCTCTTCCTTGGCGAAGCCCGCCAGATCACGCGCGACAACGCCCACGTGCTCAGCCCGCGGTGGTCGCCGGACGGCACGCGCGTCATCTACACGAGTTACTTCCGCTCCAACGCGCCCGACGTCTTCGTCTCCAATGTCGCCACCGGCGCGCGGGAGACGCTGATCAGCTTCCGCGGCACCAACAGCGGTGCGCGCTTCAGCCCGAGCGGGCAGCAGATCGCCGTCGTGATGACGGGCGAGGGCTCCTCCGAGATTTACGTGACCAACGCCCAAGGCCGCCAACCCTCGCGCAAGACGCGGTCGGACGCGGTGAAGTCCTCCCCGTGCTGGTCGCCCGACGGCAGCCAGTTGGTATTCGCGATGGAGCCCGGTCCCCAGCTGTACCAGATGCCGGCCGCCGGCGGGTCGCCCCGCCGCCTCGCGCTCAACCTTGGCACCTACGCCGCGGAACCGGACTGGAGCCGCACGGATCGGAACAAGATCGCCTGCACGGTGCGCGTCGGCCGCCAATACCAGATCGGCGTCTTCGATCTGGCCAAGGGAGCGGGCAAGGTCGCCTCGAAGGCCAGCTTTGACGGCGTTGAACCCACGTGGCTCGCCGACGGCCGCCACCTGGTTTACACG
>JBEDEF010000500.1:0-4325 GCA_041175845.1 Verrucomicrobiota bacterium | reverse complement strand
CACGCGATCCGGCGGGGGGATGTGGACGTGATGGTTGCAGGGGGCAGCGAGGCGGCGATCACTCCATTCGCCTACGCCAGTTTCTGCGCGATGAAGGCGATGAGCACCCGCAACGACGAGCCCCGGCGTGCGAGCCGGCCCTTCGACCGCGGTCGCGATGGCTTCGTGATGGGCGAAGGGGCGGGGGTCCTCGTGTTGGAATCGTTGGAGCATGCCCGGGCCCGCGGGGCTCGCATCTATTGCGAACTGGCCGGTTACGCCGCGACCTGCGACGCCTACCACATCACCCAGCCCGACCCCGAGGGGAAGGGCTTGTCGATGGCGATGCGGCGGGCCCTGGCGGCGGCGGGCCTCGAGCCCTCCGCGATCGATTACATCAACGCCCACGGCACCTCCACTCCCTACAACGACAAGTTCGAGACCCTCGCGATCAAGCGGGTCTTCGGGGACCACGCCCGGCGCGTCGCCATCAGTTCCACCAAGTCGATGACCGGCCACCTACTGGGGGCGGCGGGCGGGATCGAATCCGTTATCTGCGTCCGCGCCCTGGCGGCCCAGGCGATCCCGCCGACGATCAACCTCGAGGAGCCGGATCCCGATTGTGACTTGGATTACGTACCCGGCCAGGCCCGGGAGCTCCGCCTGCGGGCGGTGTTGAGCAACAACCTCGGGTTCGGCGGCCAGAACTCGTCCATCGTCTTCCGCGCGCTCGAAGCCTGAGCGGCGGCGGTTTGGGCGGCAGGGGCCAGAACGAAGGCGAAAAAAAACCGCGGCCGAAGCGGCCGCGGTGGGAAAGGGGAGGGAAGGCGATCAGACCTTTTCGATCATCCCGGCCTTGATGGCCTTGACCGACACCCAGACGCGCTTGGTGCCGCCATTGGCGGTACGGATCCGGATGCGCTGGAGGTTAGGCCGGAACTTGCGCGGGGTGATGCTCGTGACGTGCGTCCCGATGCCGCCGCTCTTCTTCGACTGACCCTTGCGGTTGATGCGCGAACCCTTGACGGGCCGGCGTCCGGTGACTGCACAGATGCGAGACATAATGGTTACCTCTGGTTGAAAAGGGTCAGAGCAAAGGGGTCGGCCCCGGGTGAGGCAAGGGGATTTTTGCGCGGTGAGCAGCGGGGCGGGACTTGAGTCCGCCGCGGGGTCGCGGTGTGCTCTCGATCGGATGCCGCGCCTGCGTCTGGTTACTTTCAACATCGCGCACGGACGAGGCCTCAATCCGATCCAAGGATTGACTTCCCCGCGGCGGCTGCGGCTGAACCTCCGGCGCATTTCCGATTTGCTGGAGCGGCTGGCGCCGGATGTCGTCGCCCTGCAGGAGATCGACGAACGGTCGCGGTGGGCGGGCAACTTCGACCACTTGGATTTTCTGCGGGGGCACACCCGATTCCCGCACGCCGTCTTTGGGATTAATACCCGCCGGACGGGTCTGCTCAACCTTTGCTACGGCAACGCCTTGTTGTCGCGCCCCCCGATCCGCGCGGCGGAGACGGTGGTCTTCGGGCGCCGCCGGCTGGGCGAGAAGGGTTTCCTCTTCGTCGAACTCGATGTCGGCGGGCGCTGCCTGCCGCTGGTGAACCTGCACCTGCATTACGGCTCCCGCGCCCAGCGGCTCCGCCAGCTCGACCAGCTGGTCTCTTGGCTCCGCGAAAAGCACCGCCTCCGGCAGGCTTTCTGGTCCGTCCCCCCCATCATCTGCGGCGACTTCAACAATCCGGGCACGCGGGACGACGCCACGGCCTCGCTCCTCAGCCACCTCTCGGATTACTCGGATTACGCGCTCCACCCGCTCGAGGGGAAGACATTCCCGTCGCCGCTGCCGCGTCGGGCGCTCGACTTCATCTTCCTGCCGGCCGGCTGCGTCCGGGCGCGCTGCGAGGTGGTGCGGACCCTGCTGTCCGACCACTTGCCGGTGGCGGTGGAGTTTGATTTCTGAACGGGGGAAGGGGGGCTGAAGTTTGTGGTGACTTCGGCGGAAGTTTCCCGCCAACGTTGCGGCGATGTCCCGTCTCCAAGCCGTCTTCGACCGGACCCGCGCCGGGAACCGTGCCGCCTTCGTGGCCTACGTCTGCGCCGGCGATCCGGACTTCGCGACCTCCGTCGAGGTCTGCCGCCAACTGCTCGCCCGGGGCGTGGACATCCTCGAGCTGGGCGTGCCCTTCTCGGATCCCCTTGCCGACGGCCTGACCAACCAACTGGCGGCGCAGCGGGCGCTCGAGGGCGGGATGACCGCCGCCCGGGTTTTCGAACTCGTGCGCCGGATCCGGGAATTCAGCGACGCGCCGGTCGTCTTCTACACCTATTACAATCTGGTGTTCGCCAATGGGGTCGACGCTTACTTCCAGGCCGCGCGAGCAGCGGGGGTCGATGCCATCCTCACCCTCGATCTGCCCCCCGAGGAGGCGGGTGAGGTGGTGGCGGCCGGCCGGGCGCACGGCGTAGAGACGGTTTTCATCATTGCCCCCACCACGCCGGACGACCGCATCGCGCGGATCGCCGCCGTGACCACCGGATTCCTCTACTATGTCTCGCGCGAGGGGGTGACCGGGGTTCGGGACCAGGTGGCGGGCAACATCCCCGCGGCGGTGGCCCGGATCCGGGCGCGCACCAACTTGCCCACCGTGGTGGGGTTCGGCATCGGGACGCGGGCGCAGGTGGCGGAGGTGGCGGCCCACGCCGACGGCGTAGTCGTAGGGAGTGTGTTGGTGAACTGTATCCGGGATCACCTCGGCGACCGGGCGCGGCTGCCCGTCGCGGTGGGGGAGCGGGTCGCCGACTTGGCGGCAGGTGTCCACCGGCGCTGAGGCGCCAATCCCGGCACAATGTTTGCCTGCATCGCCTTCCGGTTCCGCCGCTAACGCGACTTCGGGATGTCCGGGCAAAGGACGCGCAGGTGGCCGGGTTGCACCACAAAGTGGACTTCGGAGCCGACCAAATGGGTCTCGCCATCGGTGTGGAGCCGGGCGGGTCCGGGGAGTTCCACGGTGAACGCGGGGGCTTGAAGCTGGAGCACGCCCTTGGCGGCGCCGATGCCACCGGTGCGGAGCCGGAACGTGAGGGGCAGGAGATTGTTCCAGCGCAGCGGAGGCAGGGCGCAGAGATCCAGCCGGCCGTCGTCGACGCGGGCGCGCGGCGCGATGCGGAGGCCACCGCCGTACTGGGAGGCGTTGGCGACGGCCACGGTGGAAGCGGTGAACTCGTGCACCGAGTCGCCGGCGCGGATCCGGCAGGCGAGGGATGGAGCGGTGCGCAGGGCCCGGAGCGTCAGGAAGGCGTAGGCGAGTAGTCCGCGGCGGCGGGCGCGGTTAAACCGTTCCGCCAGTTCAGCCTCGAAGCCGAGGCCGGCAACGTTGAGGAACGGGCAGCCGTTGGCGAAGCCGACGTCGATCGCGCGGGGCTGGCCGTTCCGGAGGGTGGCGAAGGCTCGGTCCCAGGAGCCATGGATCCCGAGGTGACGGGCGAGTCCGTTACCGGAACCCGTAGCGATGATGCCGAGGACCACGGGCGTACCGGCGAGCGCACGGGCGACCTCGTTCACCGTGCCGTCCCCGCCCACCGCGACCACGGTCGCGCAGCCGCCCTGGACCGCCGCCGCCGAGAGCGCGTAGGCCTGGCCGGGATGCTCGGTCAGCCGCAGCTCCGCGCCAAGCGCCCGGACGCGGCGGGTCAACTCGGACAGGCGCGGTGCGGTGTGGCCGGAGCGGGGGTTGGCGATGAAGCAGGTCTTCAGGGCGGGGTTAGCCTTTGACGATCCGGAAGCCCCTTGCCACCGCTAAAAGCCTACCGTGACCCCACTCCCCGTCCTCCATCTCCTCACCGGGCCCACCGCGGTGGGCAAGACCGAGTGGGCGCTACGCTGGGCGGAAGTGCATGGGGCGGAGATCCTGTCCTGCGACTCGCTGCTCTTTTACCGCGGGATGGACCTCGGCACGGCGAAGCCCACGCCGGCCGAGCGGGCGCGAGTGCCGCACCATTTGATCGACGTCTGCGCGCCGGATGCGCCGATGGATGTCGCCCGGTATGTGGACTTAGCCCGGGCTGTCGTGGCGGACGTGGCCGCGCGGGGACGGCCGATTCTGGTGTGCGGCGGCAGCGGTTTCTACCTGCGAGCCTTCCTCGGTCCGGTGGTGGACGCGGTCGAGGTGCCGGCGGCCGTGCGGACGGAGGTGGCGGCCCTCGCTGCGGCCGGGGCGCGCGCGCGTTTGCGGGCGCTGAATCCGGAGGGGCTCGGGGGGCTCGACGAGGCGAATCCCCGGCGGGTCACGCGGGCCTTGGAGCGCTGCCTGGCGTCCGGGAAAACGCTGCTGGCCCTGCAGGCG
>JBEDEF010000499.1:0-7046 GCA_041175845.1 Verrucomicrobiota bacterium | reverse complement strand
ACGGGGCGCCGATCCGGACTGCTTCCGCCGCGCGGGACTGGTAGCCGGTCAGCCGAATGGGCAGCTCCGGGGTGATGTCGATCCGAGCCACGCCAACCGGCACCAGCGCGTCGACCGGAGCTGCAGGCGCGGCGACGACGAGCATCGCGCACAGGCTGGCAAAAGGAAACCAAGGGCGACGAAGGAGCGGGACGGCGGGGTTCATCGGAGCGAGGCACGTGGTGACGCAGCGCAGGCTGGGCGTCGAGCTCCCAACGACCAGCGCAAGTCCGGCTTGGCACGCGACGCCACCTTGCGAACATCGCGGAATGCCCCCCTCCCCATCCCTGCACGGGTTTAGTCTGGTCGCCGGCAGCCGAGGTGCGCCCGGCGGCAAGACCTTCCGGGCCGTGAATCCCGCTGGCGGCCCGGAACTCTTGCCGGATTTCCACGAAGCGTCGCCCGCCGAGGCGGACCGGGCCTTGGAGCTCGCACAGGCGGCGCAGGCGCCCTTCGCCGCCACCCCCGGTGAGACCCGTGCAGCCCTCTTGGAGGCGATCGCCGCCGGGATCGAGGAACTGGGTGATGCGCTGATCGCACGCGCGACCGCGGAATCAGGTCTGCCGGCCGCACGCCTGACGGGCGAGCGCGCGCGCACGTGCAGCCAGTTACGGCTCTTCGCCCAGTTGGCCCGGGAAGGATCCTGGGTGGACGCGCGCCTGGATCCCGCGCTCCCGGATCGGCGGCCGTTGCCGCGGCCCGATGTGCGCCGGGTTTTGCGCCCGGTGGGGCCCGTGGTGGTCTTCGGCTCCAGCAACTTTCCGTTGGCGTTCTCGACCGCCGGCGGGGACACCGCCGCCGCGTTGGCCGCGGGTTGCCCCGTAGTGGTCAAAGCGCACCGGGCGCATCCCGGCACGGCCGAGCTGGTGGCGGGAGCGGTCGCGCGGGCGGTGGCGGCGGTGGGCCTGCCGCCGGGGGTTTTTTCACAGCTCCACGGCGAAGGCGCGATCCTCGGGATCCGGCTCGTGCGCCACCCGGCCACGGCAGCGGTTGGCTTCACGGGTTCACAGGCGGCGGGGCGCGCCCTGCACGACGCGGCCGCCTCCCGGCCGCGGCCAATCCCAGTCTTCGCGGAAATGAGCAGCCTGAACCCGGTTTTCCTGCTTCCGGGGGCTTTGCGGGAGCGCGGCACGGAGATCGCCGCGGGGCTGCTGGCATCCTTCACGCTGGGGGTGGGTCAATTTTGCACCAAGCCGGGCCTCGTCTTCGCGGTGCGCGGGGAAGCGACCGAGGCCTTCCTCACAGCGCTCTCAGCCGGGGTCCGCGCCGCGCCCTGCGGAACGATGCTCACCCCGGGGATCCGGGGCGCCTTCCTCGCCCAGCAGCAGCGCCTCCTCGCTACGGCAGGCGTTACCGTCTGGGCCGGCGGTTCCGGAGAACCTGCCGCGGAGCGTCACGAAGCACGACCGGTCGTGGGACGGACCACCGCCGAGCACTTCTTGGCCCATCCCGAATTGGCAGAAGAGGCCTTTGGGCCGTTCACGCTCGTGGTCGAGGCCCCGGACCTCGGCGCCCTAGCCGCGTGCGCCGCGGCCCTCTCCGGTCAACTCACCGCCACTCTCCACGGTACGCCCGAAGACCTCGCCACAGCCGGAACGCTGCGGTCCATGCTCGAGGAACGAGCCGGTAGACTGGTGCTCAACGGATTTCCGACCGGCGTGGAAGTCTGCCCCGCAATGCACCACGGTGGGCCGTATCCGGCGACGACCGACAGCCGATTTACCTCCGTGGGTACGGCCGCGATTCTGCGCTTCGCCCGCCCGGTCTGCTACCAGGGCTTCCCGGACGCACTGCTGCCGCCGGCGTTGCAGGCCGCCAATCCGCTGGGGTTACTGCGGCTGGTGGACGGCTGCCCGACCCGCGAACCTCTCGCCGCGCGGAGGGTGGGCTGAAATGGATCCGCTCCTTGACTCTCCGGACACCGCCTACGCGGGACTCCGCACCACCGCGGAAGGACCGGCTGGACGACTGCCGCTCGAGGCTGGCCAATTGCGCCACTTAAGCAGTGGGGACCTTTTCGGCCTCACCCAGAACGCAGGGATGGGTTGGAACCCGGCCCTTCTCGGCGGACGCCAGTTCCTCATCCTGAGCACCCAAGGTGGCATCCGCGCTCCGGACGGCACGCCGGTTGCGCTCGGTTACCACACCGGACACTGGGAGGTGGGCCTCTTGATGGAGGAGGCCGCCCGCGCTTTTTCCGCGGCGGGCGCCATTCCGTTCGCGGGCTATGTCTCCGACCCCTGCGACGGCCGCACCAACGGTACGGCTGGGATGCTCGACAGCCTGGCCTACCGCAACGACGCGGCAGTGGTGCTGCGCCGCCTAATTCGTTCCCTACCCACTCGACGCGGCGTGCTCGGCGTGGCCACTTGCGACAAGGGGCTCCCGGCGATGATGATGGCGCTCGCCGGTTGCCCCGACCTGCCCGGCATCCTCGTGCCCGGCGGCGTGACCCTGCTGGCGCGCGGGGCGGAAGACACAGGCAAAGTGCAGACGCTCGCAACCCGCTTTGCCCGGGGCGAGATCACCCTCGATCACGCCGCCGAAATGGGCTGCCGCGCCTGCGGCTCGCCGGGCGGCGGCTGCCAGTTCATGGGTACGGCTGCGACCAGCCAGGTGGTCGGCGAAGCGCTGGGCCTGACGCTACCCCACGGCGCGCTGGCTCCCTCCGGCGCGCCGCTCTGGCGGGACCTCGCACGTCGCTCCGCCGGTGCCCTCCTCGCACTCGACCAGGCTGGCACCCCGCTCCGAACCATTCTCACCGAGGACGCCGTGCATAACGCGCTGGTGCTCCACGCGGCGTTTGGCGGCTCCACGAATCTTCTGCTGCACCTCCCGGCCATCGCCCACGCGGCGGGGCTGCGCCGCCCGGAGCTCGACGACTGGATCCGAGTAAACCGAGCCGTGCCGCGGCTGGTCGACGTGCTCCCGAATGGTCCCCGCAGCTTCGCTACGGTGCAGGTCTACCTTGCCGGCGGCGTCCCCGAGGTGATGCTCCACCTGCGCGCCGCCGGGCTTTTGCGCCTCGACGCCCGCACGGTTTCGGGACGCACCCTCGACGAAAACCTCACTTGGTGGGAAACCTCTGAGCGCCGTCGTCGACTCAAAGAACTTCTGCATACGCTCGATGGCATCGACCCCCACGAAGTGATTCTGTCCCCGGAACGCGCTGCCGCCCGGGGCATGACAAGTACCCTGACCCTAATGCGCGGCAACCTGGCGCCCGAAGGCGCCCTCGTGAAGAGCACCGCGATCAGCCCGGCGCTCATCGATCCGGACGGAGTTTACCGCCACGAGGGGCCCGCCCGCGTCTTTACCACCGAGGCGGCGGCGATCGCGGCGGTAAAGGCGGGCCGGCTCGCCCCGGGAGACGTCCTCGTGCTCGCGGGGATCGGGCCAGGCATCGGGATGCCCGAGACCTACCAGATCACCTCCGCCCTGAAACACGTGCGCGGCGGCGAACGCATCGCGCTGGTCACCGACGGCCGTTTCTCGGGCGTGTCGACCGGAGCGTGCATCGGGCACGTGAGCCCCGAGGCCTGGGCCGGCGGCCCCCTCGCCGGAGTCCGCGACGGAGATCGGATCCGACTGATCGTGGACACCCGCCGACTCGAGGGCACTGTGGACGCGGCCGATCTCTCACCCGCGGACTTGCGCGCGCGCGGCCGTCACCCCCAACTGCGCCCGGATCCGCGGGTGCCCGCGGACACCGTCCTCTGGTCGGCGCTCCAGCTGGTCTGCGGGGGCACGTGGGGCGGCTGCGTGGCGGATGCCGGGCGCATCGCCCACCTGCTGGAGCTGGGCCTCGCCGAGGAACGGCGCCGTGCTCAGCCCGGCGGCGACTGAAGGCCCTGCCTGGACGGCGGTCTGGCCGCGCCCAATGGGCACGCTGCCGGATCAGGCTTTCCAGAAAGCGAGGCGCCGCGGCTGCCTAATCCGCGGCTGCAGCCGCGGCCACATCGGAGCCGCCTCATGCCTCGACGCCGAGCTTCTCCAGCAGGCGCTGGAGGTCCTCGTTGCCGCGGTATTCAATGACGATGCGTCCCCGGCGGGCCGTGTGCAGGACGGCCACCCGGGCACCGAGATGGGAGGTGAGCTTTCGTTCGATGCCGGCCACGGCCGCGGCATCCTCCGGCCGCGCAGCCCGCCCGGTCCGCGGGGTCCCGGGGGCGCGCCGCGAAGCTTGGGCGGCCTTCTCAGCGGCCCGCACGCTGAGCCCCTCCTCCAGGATCCGCCGGGCAAGCACCGTCCGGGCCGCACCGGGTTCGACGCCGAGGAGCACCTTGGCGTGTCCGACCGAGAGCAGGCCCTTCGCGAGATAGCCCTGCAGCTCCGCCTCAAGCGAGAGCAGGCGCAAGGAGTTGGCGACCGTCGCGCGGCCGCGGCCGACACGCTCCGCAGCGGTGTCCTGCGTGAGGTCAAAATCACGGATCAGGCTCGCGTAGCCCTGCGCCTCCTCGAGGGGATTAAGCCCCTCGCGCTGGAGGTTCTCGATCAGGCCGATCGCTGCCGAAGAAGCGTCGCTCGCCTCCACCAGTCGCGCGGGGATCGCCTTGATCTTCAGGAGTTGGAACGCGCGCCAGCGCCGTTCGCCGGCGATCAGCTGGAAACGTTCTCCGTGCCGCCGCACCACGATCGGCTGCAGCAGGCCCTCGGCGCGAATGCTCTCGGCCAGCTCCTGCAATTGCTCAGGCGCGATCTCCCGCCGGGCCTGGTAGGGGCTGGGGTCCACTGCACCAACGGGAATTTCCTGAAACCCGGGCGCCGCCGCGGCGGGGACGGCCGCGGGAGACGTGCTGGCGGGAGCGGGGGTTCCCGCCGGCTGGGCGGGACGGGCCGCCGCGATGAGACCGCCGAGACCGAGACCGAGACGTGATTTGGGAGCTGCCGACATGATTTATTTTCCTCCTGGGATGAAAAGGACCTGTCCGGCCTGAATCCGAGAGGGATCGGCCAGTTGGTTGGCGTTGATGATGTCCTGCGCGCGCGCGCCGGTTTTGCGGGCGATCACCGCCACGGTGTCTCCCTTTTGCACGGTGTAGCTAATGCCCTCGCGCGGGAAATTCTCCGCCAAGCCCGCCGCCGGGGCGCGGCCGCCAGTGGTCCGGGCGATCGAGTCCAATGCGGCATTGGTTTGCTTCGCCAGCTTCTCCATTTGGGTGGCGACCTGTTGCAGGGTCTCGGCCTTGCTGGCGGCGACGGCAGCCCGCGCCTCCCGCGCTGACTCCGCGAGGGACTCCCGCAGCTGCGCCAGTGTCACCTGCGCCTTACCCGCGGCCGCCAGCTGCCCACGCAGTTCGGCGTTCTCGCGCTCCACCTGCTCGAGGCGCAGCGCAAGTTCCCCCACCCGCTGCGTCAGACCCCGCACATCTTCCCGCAGGTTAGCCACCTCCACCGGAAGGCTCTGGGCGTGGATCGTCCCGGCCAAGAGCAGGGCGAGGCAGCGCGGCAGGAGCATCGCCGCGACAATGAGGTGCGCGGGACCGAAAACAAGCGGCTAGTGGGCTGCACCGGACGTGGGTGGCCGCGGCGGCACCAGCAAGGCCAGCATCGGCCCTGAGGCGAAAGTCGCTCCCGGTCGCAAGGGGAAGCCCCGGAGGAAATCCGCCGCCGGCAGCATTCGTCCCCCTGGCCGCTGCAACCGGCGTAACCGGAGGCACCCGGCACCGGTCCACACGAGGAGCCCCGCGGCGTCGCTCCCCACCACCTGGCCCGGGGTTGCAGCCAAGCCGGGCGGTACCGCGTCGGGAACATCCGCCAGCCCGAGCTTCAACATCTCGCCCCCAATCGCCGCGCTGCAACCGGGCCATGGGAAGAGCCCGTTGATCCGCGCCGCGAGCTCCACGGCGGAAAGGCCAAAGTCCAGCGCGCCATCCTCCTTGGTCAACTTACGGCAGTGCGTCGCCGCAGCCTCGTCCTGCGCGACGAAGGTGAGTTCTCCCCGGGCAAGCGCCGGTAGGCTGCGCGCGACCAAGGGAACGCAAGCCGCCGCAAGGCGGCCCTCGAGCTCAAGGGCGGTGTCCAGCGGACCAATCGGGACCCGCTCGCAGTCTGCCACGGGCCCCGCGTCAAGGCGGCGTATGATCCGCATCAAGGATACGCCGGTCTCGCGCCACCCCAATGCAACCGCAGTCTGGATCGGCGAAGCTCCGCGGAGGGCGGGTAACCGTGAGGTATGCAGGTTGAGCAGCCCGAGCCGGGGTACGCCGAGGAAATCGTCCCGCAGGAGGTGCCCGTAGGCCATCACCAGCCCGAGGTCGGGACCGAGCTCCGCGAGCTCACGGGTGACGTCGGGCGTGATCCGTTCCGGTTGCCGGACCGGCAGACCGCGGGTCTCGGCCCACGCCTTGATCGCGTTCGGCCGCACTTGCTGCCCGCGCCCGGCCGGACGGTCCGGCTGGGTGAAGACGCCGACCACCTCGACCACGGCAGCGCCCGGGCCGACGAGCCAGTCTAGCACCGGCAGGGCGATGGGGTCGGAGCCGAGGAAGACGAGGCGCAGCGGCGGCATACCAAAGAAGTCACCGCTGGGGGGACACCGGTTCAAAGCAAATCCCCACGTAGAAAGGGTTCTCGCGTGCGTGGACGGCACCCGACTTGCTGGCGTTCCGCATGACCTCGCCGGATCCCGCGCCCCACGATGCCTACGCGGCCCTGCGGGTGCCCCAGTACCGGGACTATCTCATCGGGAGCTCGCTGGCTCTCTTCGGCCGGCAGGCGGTCCTGGCGGCCGTCACCTGGCAGGTATACGAATGGACCCGTTCCGCCGCGGCGCTCGGGCTCGTGGGCGTCGTGAACGTGCTACCCCTACTTGCCCTCTCTCTACCCGCCGGGGCGCTGGCGGACCAGCATGACCGGAGGCGGCTGATCGCCGCCGGCACGGCAGTGCTCGTGGTCGCGAACGGCCTCCTCGCACTGCTTTCGGCCGCGGCGGCTTCCCTGCCCCCGCTGGCGCCGCTCGTATGGGGGAACGCGGCGCTGCGCGCAGTGGCCACGTGGTTCGAACT
>JBEDEF010000498.1:0-3355 GCA_041175845.1 Verrucomicrobiota bacterium | reverse complement strand
CTTTGACTCCCGGCGCCGGTCAGGCTCACTCCCGGGGTGTCCCTTTTCCGTCTCCTCCTGCTCGCGTGCCTCGCCGCCGCGCACCCGTGCGCCGCCGCCGCGGCGGATCGCCGCCCCCTGCGTCCCGCCGACCTCTGGGCGCTGCAGCGCCTCGGCAGCCCCGCGTTGTCGCCGGACGGCCGCCAGGTGGTGTTCACCGTCCAGGAGTGGTCCGTGGAGCGCAACCAGGCCACCACGCAGCTCTGGCTCACTGAGGTCGCCAACGGCGCGACCCGCCGCCTGACCACCGCGCGGGCCGCGGACGGTTCGCCGGCGTGGAGCCCCGACGGCACCCGGATCGCCTTCACCTCGAAGCGGGGCGAAGACGAAAGCCCCGCCCTCTACCTCCTGCGCCTCGACGGCGGCGAACCCGAGCGCGTGCTCGACCTGCCCTACGGCGTCTCCTCCCCGCGCTGGTTGCCCGACGGCTCGGGCCTGGTCGTCGTCACGCGGGTCATCCCCGAACTGGCAGGGAAGCTGCAGGCCGCCGACCTCGCCGCGCTCCGGCAGGAACAGCGCCGGCGCAAGGACAGCAAGATCTCCGCCAAGGTGACCGAGCACCGGACGTTCCGCTACTGGGACGCCTGGTTGACCGACGGCCTCGCGCACAAGCTGGTCCGCCTCGACCTCGCCACGAAGGCCCTCACCGACCTCACCCCCGGCTTCGACCGGCCCTTCTCGCTCGCCGGCGAAGGCGGCTTCGCCCTCTCCCCGGACGGCCGCACCCTCGCGCTCTCGATCAATTCCACGCCGCCGCCCTACCAGGCCAACCCCAACCAGGACCTTTACCTCGTGCCCGTCGACGGCAGCGGCCAGCTGCGGAACGTGACCGCCGACAACCCGGGCTCCGACACGGGGCCGGTCTTCGCGCCGGACGGGAAGTCGCTCGTCTACCGGCGGACCCGCAGTGCCGTGGGCGCCGGGGAATCCGCCAAGCTCTGGCGGCACGAGCTCGCCAGCGGGCGCAACTCGCCGCTGACCGAGGAGCAGGATTACGCGATCGACGAGGTCGTGTTCGCGCCCGACGGCGGCGCCCTCTGGGTGACCGCGGAGGACAAGGGCGCGGTGGCGGTCTTCCGCGTGCCCGCGGCCGGCGGGGCCCTGCAGCCCGTCCTGCGGACCGGCTCCGCCTCCGGCCTCCAGGCGCAGGCCGGGAGCGTCGTGCTCCTGCACACCACGGCTTCGCGGCCGGATGAGCTGTTCGCGCTCGAGCCCGCGACCGGTGCGCTGCGGCCGCTGACGCGCTTCAATGCGGAGCGGTTGGCCGGGATCGAGCTGGGGCGGGTGGAGGAGTACTGGTTCACCGGCGCGAGCGGCGACCGCGTGCACGGCTTCCTGTATTTCCCGGCCGGCTATGATCCGGCGAAGACCTACCCGCTGGTGCAGCTGCTGCACGGCGGTCCGCACACCATGAACCGGGACGCCTGGAACTACCGCTGGAACGCGCACGCCCTCGCCGCGCCGGGTTACGTCGTCACTTGGATCAACCGCCACGGTTCGACCGGCTTCGGGGAAAAGTTTGCGCGCAGCATCCTCGGCGCGTGGGGCGACCAGCCGCTGGAGGACATCCTGCGCGGCACCGACCATCTCCTGCGCCAGCTGCCGAACCTCGATCCGAAGCGCGTCGCGGCGGCGGGCGGCAGCTACGGCGGCTACCTCACGGCGTGGGCGGCGGGCCACACGGACCGCTTCGTCTGCCTGATCAACCACGCGGGCGTGAACGACTTCATCACGCAGTACGGCGCCGACGTCACCAGCTACAGCTTCACCCAAGTCCTCGGCGGCCGGCCGTGGGACAACCCGGAGGGGATGCAGCGCAACAACCCCGTGACCTACGCCCGGAACTTCAAGACCCCGATGCTGATCATCCACGGCGAGAAGGACTACCGCGTGCCCTACGCGAACGGCACGGCGCTCTACGGCATCTACCAGGCGATGGGGTTGCCCTCGCGGCTGGTCATCTTCCCGGATGAGAACCACTGGATCCTCACCCCGCAGAACTCCATCTACTGGTACTGGGAGGTGCAGAGCTGGTTCGCGCGTCACCTCGGCGGCCAACCCACGCTCGAGAAGCCCGTGTTCGCCGCGCCGCCCGCGCGCTGACGCCGGCCTGATGTGGCCGCGGCTGCAGCCGCGGATTCCCTCCCGCATCGAAGCGGTGCATGGGCGGCCGCGGCCACGGCCGCGCGCCGCGAAAGCGTAACTCCGCGACGCAAAATCCCCCTGTCCGCGGCGGCGCGCGCTCTGTTATCCTCCCGGGATGCCCGCCCTGATGACCGCCGCCGTCTGGCACGGCGCCCGCGACCTTCATGGGTGGTTTTTGGCTTAAGCACCTAACCACCTACCATGATCCGTCTTTTTGCTGAACTCTTCGGACACTACCGCCTTCCCCGCGTTTGCAATGGGAAGTCGTTGCCTGGGAGCCGCCTGCGGGGATCTTTGCAATAAGCCCGCGCGGGCCGAACCAGCGACCGGTGTAAAATCACTCCCCGTGGCGTCGGAAAGTTTGCCAGTTTCCGCGCCAGAATAGCTCGCCGAGCCGATGGCCGCCAACGGCGCAAGAGGGACTCCAGCCCGCGGCCGCAGCGCCTCCGGTCCGTCTGACCGGGGCAGGATTCCCCGGCTACAACGACCCGCGGCCCCTGGTCCTCAACCTCAGTCCCGCCGCGTCTCTGGACGCCGCGCAAGGCCCCCGCCGCACCCTCGATCGCTCTGCGCCTCCCGTGGCCGATAGACGCTGACGAGACCGGTTCTCCCTCTTGCTCTTTTGGTGTACGGACCGCTAACAAATCACGCGATGCTCCCAGTGGCCACGCCCGCCGCTGCAACCCGGTTCCGATCCTGCGGTCACACGCTACTACCCTCCCAGCCATGAAGCTGCCCCTCCTCGCGCTCCTGCTCACCACCGCCGTCGTGGCCGCCGCGGCCGATTCCGCGCCCGTGCTCGTCTCGCGCACCGGCGGCGGGGGCGGCACCTGGGCCGACCTCGCGGAACTCGAGGCGGCCGCCACCAAGGGGGAACCCCGCGCCCTGACCCACCTCGGCGACATGCTCGTCCGCGGCGACGGCGTACCCAAGGACGAGGCGCGCGGGCTCGCCCTGCTGGAGCGGGCGGCGCGGCAGGGGCAGGGCGGCGCCGCCTTCCGGTTGGGAATGCTCCTCACGCACGGCGAAGGCGGGGCCGCCCGCGATCCGGCCCGCGCCCTGGCCTACTTCCGCGCCGCCGCCGCCGCGGGCGAGGCCGAGGCCTTCTTCAACCTCGGGGCCGCCCACGCCAACGGGACGGGCGTCCGCCGCAACTACGCCGAGGCGCTCG
>JBEDEF010000497.1:0-4014 GCA_041175845.1 Verrucomicrobiota bacterium | reverse complement strand
ATCGTGAAGTTCTCGCAGAACGTCCTGCTCGGGGTGGCCGCGTTCCTCCTTTCCGTCTGGTGGAGCGTGCGGGCGGAGCGGAGCGGGACAAGCTCCCGGGTCGGGGTGGCGGTGATCTGGGAACGATTCCCCAAGTTCCTGCTCGGGTTCATCGCCGCCTCCTTGGTCTTCTCCTTCCTGCTCGAGCCCGCGCGGGTGAAGGAGGTCAAGGGCACGCTCTCGGGGCTGCGCAACGCGTGGTTCGCGCTCGCCTTCGTCTCCATCGGCCTCGAGTCGCGTTTCCGCGACCTGCTGGCTCTGGGCGGGGGGCGGCCGGCCGTCGCCTTCCTTGGCGCGCAGGCGTTCAACGTGGTCTGGACGCTGCTGCTCGCCTGGCTGCTCTTCGGGGGCGTGTGGTTCGCGGCGCCCGCGCTGCGCTGAGCCGGAAAACCCGGGCGGACGCTTTTTCGCATCGCCTCGCCAGCGGCCGCGGGCCCAGATGCCGGGATGCCGCTCGCGTACTGGGTCCACAATCTGGATCCGTTCCTGATCCGGTTTTCGGAGCACTTCGGAGTCCGTTACTACGGGCTCGCCTACCTGCTCGGCTTTGCCGCGGCCGCCGGCCTGCTGCTGCTGTACCATCGCCGCGGCCGCTCGCCATACGGTCCCGGCGCCATCTCCGACCTGATCACCGCCCTCGTGCTCGGGGTGCTGCTGGGCGGGCGGATCGGCTACTTCCTGCTGTACCGCTCCGACGTGCTGCGCCACGACCCCGCGGAACTCCTCCGCCTCTGGGAGGGCGGGATGGCCAGCCACGGGGCCTTCGTCGGCGTGCTGCTCGCGCTCGCGTGGTGGAGCCGCCGCCATCGCGGCTCGCTCCTCGGGGTGGCGGACCTCGTCGTGACCACCGTCCCCGCCGGACTGTGCCTCGGCCGGATCGCCAATTTCATCAACGGCGAGCTGGTCGGCCGGATCACGCACGTGCCCTGGGCGGTGGTCTTCCCCGGCAACGAATTCGACCGGCAGCTGCTGCGGCCTTTTCCGCGCCATCCCTCCCAGCTTTATCAGGCCGCGCTCGAGGGCTTGCTGCTCTTCGCGTACCTGCAATGGCGCTTCTGGCGCGGACGGCCCGAGACCCTCGGTCCCGGCCGCCTGAGCGGGGAATTCCTCCTCGGCTACGCGGGCGCCAGGATCGTCGGCGAACTGTTCCGCGAGCCGGACGCCTCGCTCCTCCTCGGCCTGAGCCGCGGCACCTTCTACTCGCTCTTTCTCGCCCTCGCCGGAGCCTTTTTGATCCTCCGCAGCCGGCGGCCCGCCTGAACCCGGTCTCCCCGACCGGCGGGAGCCGCCGGCCGGGGCCAGCTTTTGTTTGCTTCCGGGGCGGCCGGTCCGACACCCTCCGACCTCCCATGCCCACGCTCAAGTTCGCCGTTCTCGCCGGGGACTACATCGGTCCGGAAGTGATGTCCGAGGCCCTCCGGGTCCTCGCCCACGTCGCCCGCCAGGAAAACCTCACGCTCGATTATCAAGAGGCCGAAGTCGGTGGGGCGGGCATCGATCGCTACGGCAAAGCCCTTCCCGACTCCACCTTGCGCCGGTGCGAGGCCGCTGACGCCATCCTCTTCGGCTCGGTCGGCGGACCCAAGTGGGAAAACCTGCCGCCCAAGGAGCAACCGGAACGCGCCGCCCTCCTGCCGCTGCGGAAGCACTTCACCCTGTTCGCCAACCTCCGGCCGGGCCTGCTCTACCGGGAGTTGACCGACGCCTCCCCGCTCAAGTCCGAGCGCATCCCGCAGGGCATCGACATTGTCTGCATCCGCGAACTCACCGGCGGCCTCTACTTCGGCCAGCCCAAGGCCACCACCACCCTGCCTGACGGCGACATCCAGGCCGTTGATACGATGGTATACCGCAAATCCGAGATCGAGCGCATCCTCGATGTCGCTATCACGGCGGCTCGTGGGCGCCGCAAGAAGCTCTGCTCGGTGGACAAGGCCAACGTACTCGAGACCTCCGTGCTCTGGCGCCGCACCGCCACCGAGTACGTCGCCCGCCACGCCCCCGACCTCACCCTCAGCCACATGTACGTCGACAACGCGGCGATGCAGCTCGCCCGCGACCCGAACCAGTTCGATGTCTTCGTGACCGAGAACATGTTCGGCGATATCCTCTCCGACGAGATGGCGGTAATTTGCGGCTCCCTCGGGATGCTCTCCTCCGCGTCCTTAGGCGCAGGCCGTAACTCGCTGGGACTGCCCTTCGGCTTGTACGAGCCCGCCGGCGGCACCGCTCCCGACATCGCAGGCAAGGGAATCGCGAACCCCTGCGCGCAGATTCTCTCTGCCGCCTTGATGCTGCGCTTCAGTTTCGGCCTCGAGGCCACTGCCCGCCGCATCGAGACCGCCGTCCGCTCCGCCGTGACTGGTGGCACCCGCACCGGCGACATCGCCTTCGGCCGACCGAGCGTCGGCACCCGGGCGATGACCGATGCCGTCCTCGCCGCCCTCGGCTGAACCCGCGCCCCGACCCGCCGTCCGTCCCTCCGTCCCGCCATGACCTCCGCCGAGATTCGCCAGAGCTTCCTCGATTTCTTCGCCCGCCAAGCGCACACGATCGTACCCTCGTCTCCCCTACTGCCGGACTCGCCGGGACTCCTGTTCACAAATGCTGGGATGAACCAGTTCGTGCCGATCTTTCTCGGCGATCGGGCACCCGACGTGTCCCGCTGGGCAGGCGTGCGCCCGGGCCGCGACACCCGCGCGGCGGACACGCAGAAGTGCATCCGCGCCGGCGGAAAACATAATGACCTCGAAGACGTGGGTTTCGATACCTATCACCACACGCTGTTTGAGATGCTAGGGAACTGGTCGTTCGGCGACTATTTCAAGCGCGAGTCCATCGAGTGGGGTTGGGAACTGCTCACCCGCGTCTGGGGCATCCCGCCCAAGCGCCTCTTCGCCACCGTGTACGCGCCGGACAAGGCCAAGGGTGACCCCGCCGACTTCGATCAGGAAGCCCACGATATTTGGGCCGCGCTCTTCCGCCGCGAGGGTCTCGACCCAGCCGTCCACATCGTCAACGGCAACAAGAAGGACAATTTCTGGATGATGGGCGACACCGGCCCTTGCGGCCCGTGCTCGGAAATCCACTTCAACCTCCTGCCCACCGACGAGGAATCGGCCGGACGCCGTCTGGTCAACGCCGGCAGCCCGCGCTGCATCGAGATCTGGAACCACGTCTTCATCCAGTTCAACGCGAACGCCGACGGCACCTTCTCCCCGCTCGCCGCCAAGCACGTCGACACCGGGATGGGCTTCGAGCGGGTCGCCGGAATCCACGCCACCACCGGCGGCTTCCGCGACTTCAGCCGCGATCCCTCCAATTACGCCGCCGACGTGTTCGCCCCCCTGCTGGCCAAGGTCGCCGCGCTGTCCGGCCGCACCTACCAGGGCACGGTGCCCGCCGGCCGCGAGGGGCTCAGCGAGCAGGAACGCACGGACGTCGCCTTCCGCGTGCTCGCCGACCACGCGCGCTGCGTCAGTTGCGCCATCGCCGACGGTATTCTGCCCGGCAACGAGGGGCGCAACTATGTCATCCGACGCATCCTGCGTCGCGGCATCCTCTACGGCCGCAAGCTCGGGCTTACGACCGGCTTCTTCGAGCAGCTGGTGGCCCCCGTGGTGACCTCACTGGGCACCGTTTTCCCAGAACTCGCCCAGCAGCAGGAAATCATCCGGCGCGTCATCCGGGCCGAGGAAGAGAGTTTCGGGCGCACGCTCGACAAGGGCCTTGGGCGCTTCCAAGACGCCGCCGCCCAGACGGTCGGCAAAGTCTTCCCGGGACACGAAGCGTTCGTCCTCTACGACACCTACGGCTTTCCCCTTGATATGACGCAGCTCCTCGCCACCGAGCGCGGGCTCAGTGTCGACGTCGCGAATTTCGAAGCTGAGATGACCCGCCAGCGCGAGCGCGGCCGCGCCGCACAGCGGCGCGAGGTTATCGTCGCCGCCACCGAGGGCGCCGAAGCCCCCGCGG
>JBEDEF010000496.1:0-6454 GCA_041175845.1 Verrucomicrobiota bacterium | reverse complement strand
CTCTGCGAGTTGGTCTGCGGCAGCCTCGACCGCGCTGACCCCCGGCCCGTCCGGAAACCCGCCCGCCGCGGCTGAGGCCCCGGCGGCGCTGGAGCGTTCGGCTCAGGAGCCAACTCAGCGGTCGACGAACGCTGGTTCGAACCCCGGCGCCGGCGTCGGCACGCCCGTCGCGAGCGGGTAGCGGTATAGTCGCCCCTCGTAGTTCCGCAGCACGATCGCGTCGTCGTCCACCGACTCCACGTAATCCGGGTTGAGCGGCACCTTCCCGCCGCCGCCCGGCGCGTCGATCACGAACTGCGGCACCGCGTACCCCGTGGTGTGACCGCGCAGGGCCTGGATGATCTCGATCCCCTTGCGGACGCTCGCCTTGAAGTGCGCGCCCCCGGTGATGAGATCCATCTGGTAAAGGTAATAGGGCCGCACCCGCATCCGCAGCAGCCGGTGCACGAGCGCCTTCATCACGTCGACGTCGTCGTTGATGCCCCGCAGCAGCACACTCTGGTTGCCCAGCGGCACCCCGGCGAACGCCAGCCGCTCGCACGCCGCCCGCAGATCCGCGGTGCACTCGCGCGGATGGTTCACATGGATGCTCATCCACACCGGCCCGTGCCGGCGCAGGATCGCGCACAGCTCCGGCGTGATCCGCTGCGGCAGGAACACCGGAATCCGCGAACCGATCCGGATGAATTCCACGTGCGGGATCGCCCGCAGCCGCGAGAGGAGGTGCTCCAGCTTCGCGTCCGAGAGCAGCAGCGGATCACCGCCCGACAGCAGCACGTCCCGGATCTCCGGGTGGGCCGCGATGTAGCGCAGGCCCTCCTCGTACTCCGGGTGAAAATTGTAGTCCTGCGCGTTGGAGACCAGCCGGCTCCGGGTGCAGTAGCGGCAGTAGGCGGCGCAGCGGTCGGTCACCAAAAACAGCACCCGGTCCGGGTACCGGTGGACGAGGCCCGAGACGGGCGAGTGTTCGTCCTCCCCCAGCGAGTCCAGCATTTCGCCCTCGGAGACGACCTGCTCGGCGGCGCGCGGGATGACCTGCTTGCGAATGGGGCAATCCGGGTCCTGGCGGTCGATCAGGTTAAAGAAGTAGGGCGTAATCGCGAGGGCCAGCTTCCGGTTCGCGTGCTCGCACCCGGCCCGCTCGTCCGGCGTCAGCGCCATCAGCTTTTCCAGCTGCGCCGTGGTGGTGAGGCGGTTCTTCAGCTGCCACGTCCAATCGCGCCAGGTTTCCGCCGGGAGGTGCTGCCACAGGCCCTGTCCCTCGGCCCAGACGGCGCGGTCTTCAGTGTAAGGCATTGTCGGGCCAGAGCGTTAGGACGGGGCCCGTGGGTGTCAAACAGCCGGCCATAAATCGGCGCGGGGCCCAAGATTTGCCCGAAACCACTTGGCACGCCCGGAGCGACCGTTTTTCGTTCGGCTTTAATGTCCTCGCCGAAACCCGCCCTCCTCGCGCTCGAAGACGGTTCCCTGTTCCGCGGCCGCGCCTTCGGCGCCGACGCCACCGTCGCCGGCGAGTGCGTGTTCAACACCTCGATGACCGGTTACCAGGAGATCCTCACGGATCCCTCCTACTGCGGCCAGATCGTCACGATGACGGCCGTGCAGATCGGCAATTACGGGATCAACGAGGAGGACAACGAGGCCGCTGCCCCGCGCTGCACCGGCTTCGTGGTCCGGGAGCTCTCGCCGGTGGTCAGCAATTGGCGCAGCCGCCTCTCCCTGGGCGATTACCTCGCCCGGCATGGCATTCCCGGGATCAGCGACGTCGACACCCGGGCGCTGACGAAGAAGCTGCGGGTGGACGGCGCGATGAAGTGCTGCCTGAGCACGCGGCCGATCGCCGACGCCGAGGCCATTGCCCTTGCGCGCGGCTGGCGCGACATGGCGGGTAGCGACTACGTGCGGGAGGTCACCTGTGCGGCGCCCTACGCCTGGCCCTCCGCGGACCGGGGTAACCTGCCCTACTTGCCGGTGGGCACGACGATGAACCTGCCGGCCACGCCGACCCGCCGCTTCCGGGTGGCGGCCTTCGATTACGGCGCCAAGTTCAGCATCTTCCGCAAACTGGCCCACCACGGGTTCGAGGTGCAGGTGTTTCCCGCGACCACGCCGCCCGAGGCGGTGCGCGAGCACCGGCCCGATGCCATCTTCCTCTCCAACGGTCCCGGCGACCCCGCCGCCCTGCCGTACATCCACCAGACGGTCACCAACCTGTTGCCCGATTTCCCGATGTTCGGGATCTGCCTCGGACACCAGATGCTGACCCACGCCCTGGGCGGCACCACGTTCAAGCTCAAGTTCGGTCACCGCGGCGGCAACCAGCCGGTGCAGAACCTGGAGACGGGCCGCGTCTCGATCACCGCCCAGAACCACGGCTTCGCCACCGACCCGAAGTCGATCGAGCAGCGCGGGGCCCGGATCACTGAGATCAACCTCAACGACCGCACGGTCGAGGGCCTCCGGCACAACACGCTCCCCGTGTTCAGCGTCCAGTACCACCCCGAAGCCGCCCCCGGCCCGAACGACGCGGACCCGCTCTTCGTCGACTTCTACCGGATGGTGGAGGCACGCCAGGCCGGAAAAATCTGAGCCGGTTGTCCGGTGTGGCCGCGGCTGCAGCCGCGGATCGCGACGGAAGTGCGTTTCGTCCCGCCAGGGACCTTTCTTCGGCCGGTCGGGGTTTCCGTCGGCCTCCGCGGCAACGGCCGCGGCCACAGCCGGCCGCGGCGCGAGGTCAGACCTCGTCGAATTTCCGCGCGAACAGGGCCTCGAGCTCCGCGAGGAGCGCGGTGGCGTCGGCTCCGGTGGCGATGAAGCGCACCTTCGCCCCCTTGCCCGCCGCCAGCATCATCAGGCCCATGATGCTTTTGCCGTTCACTTGTTCCTCGTCCTTCTCGACCAGCACCTCGGCGCGGAACTTGTTGGTGATGCGCACGATCATCGCCGCCGGCCGGGCGTGAATGCCCATCTTGTTCTGCACGATCAGCTCCCGGGTCAGGGGAGTAGTGGTCGGGCTGGCGTTGGCTTGGCTCATAAGGTTCGAACGGGCCGGGCAAACTCCCCGTCGCCTCCTCGGCTTGCAACCCAAAAACCCGGCGCCACCGTGCGGCGCATGCCGTCCGCCACCGCGATCATCGTGCCGTGCCGCCTCGAATCGACGCGTTTCCCGCGCAAGCTCCTGCACCCGATCCGCGGCAAGCCCCTCCTGCGCTGGGTGGCCGAGCGCATCGCCGCCGAAGCGCCGGAATTCCCGCTCTACTTCGCGGTGGATGACCCCCTCCTCGCCGACTGCGTCACGGCCGCTGGTTTCAAAGCCCTGCCCACCAGCGTGGCGCACCAAAGCGGCACGGACCGCCTCGCGGAGGCCAACCGTCGAATTGGGGCCCAGCGCGTGATCAACGTCCAGGCCGACGAGCCGCTGGTCACCGGCGCCCAGATCCGCGCCCTCGCCGCGCTGCTCGCCGGGGGCGCCCCGATGGCCACCCTTGCCACGCCCTTCCGGACCGCGGCCGACTTCCTCAACCCGAACCAGGTCAAAGTGGTCCTCGGCGCATGGCCGACCGGCCGCGCCGGGGCCGTGGGCCGCCGGGCGCTCTACTTCTCCCGTTCCCCGCTGCCCTACGCCCGCGACCTGCAGGGCCGCGTCGATGACGCCTGGGTGGCGAGTCAGCCCTGTTTCCGGCACCTTGGGTTGTATGCCTATGACGCCGGCCTGCTGGACCGGTTCGCGTCGTTGCCGCCCGGGCAACTGGAGCGGATCGAGAAGCTCGAGCAGTTGCGCGTCCTGGAGAATGGACTCGAGATTGCGTGCGACCTCACGGAGGACCCCACCATCGGGGTCGACACCCCCGAGGACGCCGTGCGGTTCGAAGCGGCCCTCGGGCGCTGAGGGGGGCGGTCGAACGGGCCGCGCCCCTGAGCTGGTCGAAGGGGCCGGCCCTGAGCTCCGTCGAAGGGTCAGAATGTCCCCTTGACGCCGACCATCCAGAGCGAGCCGAATTCGATGCGTTGGCGGAAGCGCGCCACCAGCGGCGTGCTGGGCCCGTAGACCTTGATGTCGTCCGGGGTGTCGCCGATGTTCCGCAGGTTGGCGAACACCGCGACGTTCCGGCGGAGGTTGTACTCCCCGCCCACGTCCACGTAGAGGCGCTTGGACCACCAGGTGAACGTGCCCGGCTCGATGCTCGCGCCGCTGGCGATCGCCGCGCGGCGCTGGGCCCCGCGGTAGTTCCAGTTGGCCCGCAGGGACAGCTTCTCGCGGGTGAAGCTGAAGCCCCAGTTCGCCGTCCGCGGCACGAAGCCCGGAAAGGTCGCGGCCGCGGGCCCGAGGAGCCGCTGGGCGCTGCCGTTGGCGTACACCTGGATGCCCCGTGCCCAGGCCGGCAGGAAGGTCAGCGGCTGGCGGTAGTTGAAGGTGATCCCCTGCATCCGCACCGTGCGGTCGAGGTTGGTCTGGGTGACAACCGGGTACTGGCCGTAGACGTTCGGGTTGAGGTCGTAGAGCTCGAGGAACTCCGGCGTGGCCGCGATCGTAGTGCTCCCGAAGAAGTTCTCGAAGTCGCGGCGGAAGGCGCCGACCGAGACCTGGCCGACGCCTTGCAGGTAGTACTCGAGGCGTACGTTCACCGCGCGGGCCGTCCATGGCTTGATGCTAATGTTGCTGATGGTGATCTGGTCGTTCGGCGACGGGTTTTCGGGGTCCGGCAGGGTGACGCCGCCCGCGTACTGGTTGAAGTCGGGCCGGCCGATCGAGGTCGACCACGAGGCGCGCGCGATGAGGTCCTCGCGCACGTTGAAGCTGGCGTTGAGACTCGGGAACCAGCGCAGGTACTCCTTCTCCGCGGTGAAGCCGCGGTCGAGGTAGGTCAGGCGCGAGAACTCCAAGGTGTTCGCGGGCGCGATGGCCACCGGCCGCCCGTTGGCGCCGAGCACCGGGCGACCCTGCGCGTCGCGCTGCACGTTGCGGTTCGGGTCGGTGAGCGGGCCCTGCGCGGACACGTTGGCCTGCTCCGCGCGCAGGCCGCCGGTGAAGCGCAGGCGGTTGCCGAGCACGCCGAGGTCCGCGCGCAGGTACGCGGCCGACACCAGCTCCTCCGCCCACTTCGAGTTGGTCACCAGGTTGCGGTAGTTGGGGTTGGCGTTGGCGGTGAAGTACGCCGGGTTGTCGAGGTAGTGCCGGTACAGCAGCTCGCTGCTCACGCCCTCGATCCGCGGGAAGCCGTACGGGGCGATGCGGCTGGAGAAGCTCGGGTCGAGGAACGGCTTCGGCCGGTCGTCGCTGGTCGGGGTCACGGTGGTGCTCGCGACGCCGTCCCGCCCGACGTAGGTGAAGTTGGGCACGAAGAGGCGCTGGTCGCGCGCGGCCTGGCGGAAGTCGAGGCCCCCCTTGAGGGTGAATGGCACGGGGCCGCGGAACGCGCGGCGCGCGTTGGCGTACAGGGTGTGCTTCACGTCGTCCGTGGAGCGCTCGTTGCCCGTCGCCCCGGTCAGCGCGTAGGTATCGAGGACGTAAGGGTCCACGGGGAGGCCGGCGGCGTCGGTGACGGTCACCGTGCCCGGGCGCAGGTAGAAGTTGTCCGCGAAGGAGACGGTGACGCCGGTGCGGCGCGAGGTGGTGGTTTCGAAGATTCCCGCGCGGAGGGTGTTGCTGCGGTTGCGGGCGCGGGAGAGGGCGAGGCCGGACTCGAGGCGCCATGCGGGGCCGTCGTGCCGCCAGGTGAGCGACGGCATGTAGGTCCAGTTCATCCGGGAGTTCCCGGTGGAGACGACCTGGATGTTGCCCTGGCCGGCGGCGCCGCGAGTGTGGGTGAGGCTGAAGTCGCCGGGGTTCACGCGGCCCACCTCGAAGGTGAGCGCGTTGTGGTTGATCATCACGTCGAAGGTCGACGCCTGGAAGGAGAGCGAGAGGCGGTCGTAGCGGGCGGGCTTCCAGTCGACGGTGAAGCCGAGCGAGGAGCGCTTGGTGTCCTTGCCGCTGTTGCGCACGAGAAAGGAGGTGAGGTAGGGCCGGTCAAACGTCGTGTGGGGGTAGGCGTTGCCATTGGTGGCGGCCTGGGTGCCGCGCCAGGTGTTCTGGGCCTGGGGTTCGCCGGAGTACTGGCGGTTGAAGCCGCCCGAGAGGGTGAAGCCGAAGGTGCGGCTGACCGGGTTGACGTAGGAGAAGTCCAGCCCGGGGTGGATCTTGCGCGTCGGGTGCCGCGGCGCCGGCGTGCGGTCCCAGTCGCGCGCGTTGTCGCGGAAGAGGACGTAGGTGCTGAGGTTGAACTGGGGCTTGGCGCGCTCGAAGGAGCTGCGCGGGACCATGTTCACGGAGCCGGCGAGGGCGTTGCCCTCGGAGTCCGGGGTGGGGGAGAACTCCACCTCGACGCGGGAGAGGTTGTTGATGGCGACCTGGTCGAGGCCGACGCTGCGGTTGGTGCCGCCGCCGCCCCCGCCGACCGCGCTCGCGAGGCTG
>JBEDEF010000495.1:0-7834 GCA_041175845.1 Verrucomicrobiota bacterium | reverse complement strand
CGCCACTGGCGCCGTCCTTGAAGGCGCTCGGGTGCAGCTCAGGGGCTCCGCCCTCGAGACGACCACCGACAACCTCGGTACTTACCGCCTGGAGGGCCTACCGGCCGGCGAAGTGGTGATCATCGTGACTTACACTGGCCTCTCTCCCGCCGAGACGGCCGCCACGCTAGGCGCCTCGGGCACGGTTCGGCGCGACGTCGGGCTTACTGCGGAGATCTACCGCATGAGCCGCTTCGTGGTGGGCAGCGAGCGTGAGGGTAACGCCAAGGCGATCACGCTGCAGCGGCTCTCCGACGGGGTAAAGAACGTGGTCTCCGCCGACGCCTTCGGCGCCCTCGCGGGGAACCCGGCCGACCTCGCCGCCCGCCTGCCCGGCATCGAGGGTGAGTCCGTCGGCGGCGACAACCGCTACCTGCGCATCCGCGGTCTCAGCCAGAACCTCAGCACGATCACCCAGGACGGGAACCGCCTCGCCGACGCGGGATCCGCGGGCTCCACGCGTGAGTTCCAATTCCAGACCGTCAGCGCCGACTCGATCGAACGCATTGAAGTCACGAAGTCACCGACCCCGGACATGGACGGCGACTCGATCGGCGGCGCGGTGAACCTCGTCACCAAGAGCGCGTTCGACAGCTCGCCCGAGCGGCGCATCCGCGGCTCGATTGGCGCAATCTGGCGCGCGCGCGATCCCCGCGACCGGCCGCGTACCGGCGCCTCGCTCTCGTACTCAGAGGTGTTTGGCGGCCGGATCGGCGTTTCCGTTAATCTCGCCTACCGGCCCCACGGTTCGATCATCGACGTCTCGAGCCAAGCCCACCAGCAGCTCCCGAACGACGTCACCGGCCCGGCTTACACCTACCAGTACCAAATCCAGGACTTTAATAACATCCGCACGCGTTCCGGCGCGGGCGTGAAGCTGGATTACAAACTGACGGACCAGGCGCGCCTCTTCGTCAACTGGCAGTACGCCAAGCACACCGAGCACACCAGCAACAGCCAAGTCACCTGGCAGACGAATCAGGTCGTCGCCACGCGTGAAGCGAACGGTGCTCTCTCTGGCACGGGCGGCATCATTCCCGGCTACACCGACGAGGAGACCCGCGTCCGCGGCGTGGCGGCGAGCACCGTCGCGATCGCTTCGCTCGCCAACTACAAGCTCGGGGCGACCAACTCGCTAAACCTCGGCGGGGTGCACCGTCATCCCGGCTGGAATTTGGAGTACGATGTCTACGCCTCCCAGTCGAAGGCGGACTACCCGGGCAACAACACGTTCACCTATACCGCCCGCAACGTCGGTTTCACCCTCCGGCGCAACAATCGGCTGTTTCCGGATGTGACACAGACCGAGGGAGCCGACTGGACGAAACTGGAGAGCTACACCGACAACCTCTACTCCAGTGCACGGATGGTCGGCTGGGACGCCTACCAGGGCGCGGCGGTGAACTACCGCCGGAACTTCACCGCACCGGTCCCGGCCTACCTCAAGGCGGGCGTCCGCTGGCGGCGGCAGACGCGCAACCTGGACAACACACCCTACAACACCGTGTACCTCGGCCCGGACGGAGTGATGGGACCAAACCCGGCGACCGGCCGCAACGATGACAACCTGGCACAGTTCGGCCTCGCCAACCGGCCGTTCCCCAACACCGAACTCGGACGCTACGGAGCGGTGCCCTTCCCGGCCTTCCAAGCCGATGGGCGCGCTTTCAATATTGATAAGGTGATTGCCGCGAATCCCACCCACTTCCGGCGCCAGCTCGCGACAAACCTGCAAACCGCACTCACCGGCAACCAGCAATTCGAGGAGCAGATCCGCGCGGCCTACCTCATGGGCAACCTGCGGCTCGGCCGCTTCTCCGTCCTGGGCGGCGTGCGGGTGGAATTCACCGAGACCGACGGCGAGGGCGCGCTGCAGGTCATCACGCCCGAGGAGCGCGCCCGCCGTACCGCCTGGGGCACCGCGCCACTGACCGATGCGGAAACCACCCGCCGCGTGCGAGAGGAGTTCGGCCGGCGCCAGACTCGCTCCGGCGATTACCAGAGCGTCTTCCCTGGCGTCCACCTGCGCTACCAGTTCACGCCCAACCTGCTCACGCGGCTCAGCTATTCCACGAGCATCGGTCGTCCCAACGTCGGCCAGCTGATCCCGCGGACCACCGTCAACTACGAGAATCAAACCGTCTCGACCAGCAATCCGGGGCTGCTGCCGCAGACGGCCGACAACTTCGACCTCACCACGGAACTTTACTTCGAGCCCGCCGGGATGCTCACGGTCGGTGTCTTCCTGAAGGAGATCAAAAAGTTCATCTATACCGCGGGTGGCACGACGATCGCCTCGGGCACCGAAAACGGCTTCGGAGGCGAGTACGCGGGCTACGCGCTCACCACGCAATACAACGGCGGCTTCGCCAAGGTGAAGGGCATCGAGATCGGCTACAACCAGCAGTTCACCTTCCTGCCGGGCTGGATGAGCGGCTTCGGCGCCTACGCCAACGTCACGCGGATGCAGGCGGAGGGCAACTACGGCACGGGCAGCGCGATCTCCCTCGCGCCCAACCCCCGCGTCGCCGGCTTCAATCCGTTCATCGCCAACGTCGGCGTCTCCTACATCCGCCGCCAGCTGAACCTCCGGGTCCAGTATAGCTACCTCGGCCGCTACCTGGTCGGCTTCAACGCCAACGAGTCGCGCGCGACCTACGCGGCGGCCCGACCCACCGTGGACATCAAGACGCTCTACAACCTGACGCGGAACTATAGCGTCTATCTCGACATCACCAACGTGTTGATGAATCCGGACCGCGAGCGGCAGTTCGGCTATGGGCGGCCACAAGTCACTCACCTGATGGTGCCGCAGTTATTCTTCGGCGTGAACGGCCGCTGGTGATGCCGGGGCGCTGGGCCCAGCTCCTTGCGGCGCTCCTCGCGGCGGCTCCCGCCGCGCCGGCCGCCGCGCCGGTCGGCCCCAATGTCCTGCTGATCTTAGCCGACGACCTGCGGCCGGACGCGCCTGGATTCGCCGGCGGACAGACGGCACGCACGCCTCACCTCGACGCCCTCGCCCGCGGGGGCACCGTCTTCTCCCGCGCAGCCTGCAGTTACCCGATCTGCCACGTCAGCCGTTCCGAACTTCTGTCCGGCCAGCTCGCGCTCGGCCGTCCAGGGCAGGTCATGCCGGGCGGTCCGGTCGCCTTCGACCCGGCCACCCCGCTGCTTCCCGCGCTGCTGGCTGAAGCCGGCTGGCACACGGTCCACGCCGGCAAGTGGCACGTCGCCGGCACGCCGGCACGGCGCGGCTTCCGCGAGACGGCCGGGATGTTCAGCGGCGGGGGCGCTCCGGAGCACCCCGGCACCGTCACCCGCACGCCCTCGGGCCGCGAGGTGACCGGCTACCGGGGCTGGACGTTCAAGGATCCTGCCGGACGCGCGCAACGGGAGCTCGGCGTGGGTCTCACCCCGGAGACCGACCGCGTCATCACCGCCCGCGCCGCCGCGGCAATCGCGCGCCTGCGCGACCGACCCTTTTTCCTGCAGGTGAACCTCACCGCCCCGCACGACCCGCTGCTCGCACCACCCGGCAGCCACCGGGGCCCGGAGCCGGAGTTGCCCGGAAACTTCCGTCCGGCCCCCGGCTTCGAGACCGGGAACAGCTCCGGCCGGGACGAGCGGATCGTGCCCGCCCCCCGCAGCGCATCCGACGTGCGGACCGAACGGGAGCTGTACTTCCGGCTCGTGGAGGAGGTCGACCGCAACGTAGGCGAACTGCTCGCGGCCCTCGCCGCCGCCGGGATCCGCGAGCGCACCCTGGTGTTGTTTTCCAGCGACCACGGACTGGCCCTCGGCAGCCACGGTCTGATGGGGAAACAAAACCAATATGAACACTCCATTAACGTGCCGCTCGTCCTCGCCGGCCCGGGAATCCCGGTCGGCCGCCGGCTCCCCGCGCAATGCTACCTGCGCGACCTCTACCCCACCCTCTGCGACCTGCTTCGTCTGCCCACCCCCTCCGGCCTCGACGGCCGCAGCCTGACGCCGCTGCTCCGCGGCGAACGCACCGAAATCCACGAGGCCGTCTTCGGTTACTTCACCGACACCCAGCGGATGATCCGCACCGGCGACGGCTGGAAACTGATCTGGTATCCCGCGATCCAACGGACGGAGCTCTTCCACGTCACCGACGATCCGGACGAACTTCGCGACCTCGCCGCCGTGCCGGCCCATGCCACCCGCCTCACGGACCTCCGCGTGCGCCTTGCCGACTGGCAGCTCCGCCACCACGATCGGGCTGCCCCCGCGATGCCCCGTCCATGATGCGCCGCGCCACCGCCCTAGTCTGGCTGATAGCCCTTGCGCCCGCTCTGGGGGCGGAGGCCGCACTCGATTACGACCGCGACGTCCGGCCGCTGCTCTCCGACCGCTGCTTTAAGTGCCACGGGCCGGATGCCGCCGCGCGCCGTGGCAAGTTCCGCCTCGACGTCCGCGCGGAGGCACTCGTCCCCCGCGACGGCATCGTCCGCCTCGCCCCCGGTCGACCCGAGGAGAGCGAACTGCTGCTGCGGATCCTCTCGCCCCATGCGGACGAGGTGATGCCCCCGCCGGACGAAGGCGGCCGTCCGCTCTCTCCCGCCGAGCAGGCTCTGATCCGTCGATGGATCGCGGAAGGCGCACCGTATGCGCCGCACTGGTCTCTGGTTCCCCCGCGGAGCCCCTCGCCACCTGCGACCCGCGACGTCGCCTGGCCCGTCCACGACCTCGATCGCTTCGTGCTGGCGCGGCTTGAGCGCGAGGGACTGACGGCGGCGCCAGCCGCGGATCCCGCTACCCTCCTCCGCCGGGTCAGCCTCGACCTGACCGGCCTGCCGCCCACCCTTGCCGAGCTCAATCGCTTCCTTGCGGATCCCTCGCCGGCCGCCTTCGCGCGGGAGGTCGACCGACTTCTCGCCTCCCCCGCCTTCGGCGAACGGATGGCGGTAGATTGGCTGGATGCCGCACGCTACGCGGACACCAACGGCTTCTTCCGCGACAACGCCCGGCAGGCATGGCCGTGGCGCGACTGGGTGGTGGACGCCTTCAATCGCAACCTGCCGTTCGACCAGTTCACGATCGAGCAACTAGCCGGCGACCTGCTGCCGGAGCCCACGCAGGCCCAGCGGATCGCGACTGGCTTCAATCGCAACCACGGGGTGAGCGGCGAGACGGGCATCATCGATGAGGAGTACCGCGTGGAGTATGTCGCTGACCGGGTGGAAACCACCGCGACCGTCTGGCTCGGCCTCACCTTGGGCTGCGCGCGCTGCCACGATCACAAGTACGACCCGATCTCCCAGCGGGAGTACTTCGGCTTGTTCGCTTACTTCAACGGCAGCGTGGAACGCGGTCTGGTGAACCCGGATGATCCACCGCCGGTGCTCGATGTCACCACCCCGGCGCAGAAACTCCGCTTGGCCGAGCTGCGCACTACCCGTAGTTCGGCCGAACGCTCCTTCCAGGAACTGCTCGCGCCGACGGATCACGCGCGGGAAGCGTGGGCCTCGCGTGCCGCGGCCGAGCTCGGGGCGCCCGCGGATCCGCCGTTGGCCCGCTACGACTTCGAGCCGGCGGGCACGGCAACACCCCCGGGCGGAGCGGTCGCCAGCGTCAAGGGCTACCTCAATTACGAGGGTGGAGTTGTGGGCGAGGCCGCTACCTTCGACGGGACGCAACACGTGGAATTCGCCGCAGACACCCCGCTCTCCGCGGACCAGCCGTGGACGCTCAGCCTCTGGGTGCGGCCCTCGAACTCCCTCGTCTGCCTGCTCGCCAAGATCGAGCCCGCCGGTGACCGAACCGGCGTGGAAGTGCTCTGGGCGAAGGGGCAGATTCAAGTCAATCTCGTCGACCGCTGGGTCGCCAGCGCGCTGGAGGTGCAGACCCGGGATCCCGTGCGCCGCGGCGACTGGACGCACCTCGTACTCACCTATGACGCGAGTCGGCGCGCCGCCGGACTGCGGGTCTACGCCGACGGGCGCGAGGCGCCGCTCCAGATAGTGCGCGATAACCTGGCCGGACCGGCGATCAACCAGCGTCCGCTACGCCTAGGCCGTCGCGACAGCGGGCTGGGGTATTACGGGCAGATGGACCAATTCCGTCTGCTCGGTCGCGTACTGTCACCCGCCGAAGTGCGGACCTGGTACTGGGGCGAGCGCCTCGCGCGGCCGCTGGCGGCGGCCCCCGAAGGCAGGGACGCCCGGGCCCGCGCGTGGCTCGTGGACTGTTTTGTCGAACGCGAGGGCGCCGCTGCGCTGCGCGCTGCGCATGCAGCAGCGACCCAAGCGCGCGGGAGCGAAGAGGAGTTCCGGGCTCAACTACCCAAAACGCTGGTGATGCAGGAGGCGGCACAGCAGCGGGCCACGCGCGTGCTCCTTCGCGGGCAATACGACGCTCCCGGCGATGGGGTGCAGCCCGGCGTCCCCGCCGTGCTCCCCGCGCTGCCCGCGGATGCTCCGGCCAACCGGCTGGGACTCGCGCGCTGGCTCGTGCGGCCGGACCATCCCCTCACCGCCCGCGTCGCCGTGAACCGGCTCTGGGCGCTCTGCTTCGGGGAAGGGCTCGTCAACACCCCGAATGACTTCGGCGCGCAGGGCGCGCTTCCCACCCATCCCGAATTGCTCGACTGGCTGGCCACCCGCTACGTGGCATCCGGCTGGGACACGAAGGCGTTGCTCCGCCTGCTCGTGACCAGCGCGACTTACCGCCAGAGCTCCGTTACCCCGGCCGCGCTGCGCCAGCGGGATCCCGCGAACCGGCTGCTGGGCCGCGCGCCCAGTTTTCGCCTCCCGGCGGAGATGATCCGCGATCAGGCCCTGGCCGCGGCGGGCCTGCTGGTCGATCGCCGGGGCGGCCCACCGGTGAAGCCCTACCAGCCGCCCGGACTCTGGGAAGCCGTCTCCTACAACGGAGAGCTCACCTACGAGATCGACCCGGGGGAAGGGCGTTGGCGGCGTTCGCTCTATACCTTCTGGAAACGGACGGCCCCGCCGCCCGCGATGCAGATCCTCGACGGCCCCACCCGGGAAACCTGCGTGGTCGCCCGGCCGCGGACCAACACGCCGTTGCAGGCCCTCCTGCTGCTGAACGATGAGGGCTACGTCGAGGCCGCCCGCGCCCTCGCGGCCCGGGTCCTCGTGCCTTCCGGCTTGCCGGATGCCGCCCGCTGCACGGAGCTCTTCCGCCTCGTGCTCGCGCGGCCTCCCGCGCCGGAGGAACTCGCGGTCCTGCAGGGGCTGCTCACGCGCCAGCAGCAACGTTACCGGGACGATCCCGCCGCCGCCCGCCGCCTCACCGCGGTGGGTGCCACCCCCGCTGGGCGGAAGCTTGATCCCGCGGAGCTGGCCGCGTGGACCACCGTGGCCCAGACGGTGCTTAACCTCGACGAGGCGCTGACCCGCCGCTGAACGATGCCCTCCGCTTCCCTACCCCACCTGCCGCCCGGCAACTTGGCGCTGACCCGCCGCCAGCTCCTCGGCCGCACCGCCACCGGCATCGGCTCGCTCGCGCTCGCTTCGCTGCTGCGGCCCGGCTTGCTCGCGGGCCCGGCCGCGACGCCGCACTTCGCCCCCAGGGCAAAGCGCGTGATCTACCTCTTCATGCACGGCGGGCCCTCGCAGCTCGACCTGTTCGACCACAAGCCGGACTTGCGGCGCCGACACGGCGAGGAGTTGCCTGCCTCGCTCCGCGGCACCCAGCGCCTCACGGGAATGACGAGCGGCCAGAAGGCGTTTCCCGTCACCGCCTCGCTCTTTGATTTTGCCCGGCACGGCCACAGCGGCGCATGGGTGAGCGAGCTCCTGCCGCACAC
>JBEDEF010000494.1:0-5376 GCA_041175845.1 Verrucomicrobiota bacterium | reverse complement strand
CTAGGGCGAAGAGGGCCTCCGCCTGGCCCCCGAGGGCCTCTGGCGTGCGGCGGCGCTGGTCCTGGCGGCGGCCCTCTTCGCCCTAGTCCGCGGCAACAGCTATGACTGGGGCGGCGTGCTGACGTACGCGGCGTACCTGCTAGCCTATGTGCTGCTGCCCGGGGCGGTGGTCCTGGCCTGGGCGGAACGACGCCCGGTGGGTTGGGGCGGGTTGTTGGCCTTGGCACTGCCCGCGGGCTTCGCCTTGGAAGCGGTGAGTTTCCTCGGTGCGGCGGCCGTCGGACTCCGCGATCTCCACCTGTGGAGTCCCCTCGCTTGGCTCGCCTTGGCGGCGCTGCTGCGCCGGCGCCGAGGGCGGCCGCTCATCCGTCTGCGGCTGGTGGGCCACCACGCGGGCCTCGCCGCGGTGCTCGCCCTCGCCTTCCTGGGCACGGTGGTGATGGCGGTGAGCCAGATGTACGCTGAAGCTCCGCTCGCCGACGGCCTCCCCACCCGCGCGATCTTCCACGACTGGGTCTACCTCATCAGCCGGGCCGGCGTCATCAAACACACCTGGCCCCTCGATGACCCTAGCCTCGCCGGCACGCCGCTCCAGTACCATTACCTGATGATGATCCACGCCGCGGCGGCCTCGTGGACCACCGGCCTCGAGCTCGGCTCGCTGCTGCTGCGCCTCATTTACGCTCCCCTCGGGCTCGCTCTCGTGGCCCAGGCCTACCTGCTCGGCCGCCGGCTCACGCGCACCCCGTGGGGGGGCATCCTAGCCGCGCTGCTCCTGGTCTTTGTCAGCGAGGTTTCCCTGCGCCCCTCCTACGGCGAACCGCTCTTCCTCGGCCTCTTTGTCCGCTGGTTGTTTGTGAGCCCGACGTTCTTCTTCGGGATGGTTTACTGCGGGGCCCTGCTGCTCGCGATCCACCGCTGGCACCGCGCGCCCGCCGGCGACCTGCGCCGCTACGCGTGGGTGGGCCTGCTCGCCGCAGGCGGCACCGGCGCCAAGGGTACCCTCGTCCCGGTGCTGCTCGCCGCGCTCGGCCTGTGGGCGGCCTGGCGCTGGCTCCGCACCCGCCGCCTGCCGTGGGAGACGGTCGCCTGCGCCCTCGTCCTGCTCGCGGCCTTCGGGGTCGTTTACCTCGAAACGATGGCCTCGTGGCGCAGCGGCAATGCCCGGTGGCACCCATTCCATGTGTTTCAATTGACCGGCTTCTGGAAGGAGAACCTGCCCGATCTGACGGCCGCCCTCACCTCCTGGCTGCCCGGCCGCGCCGCCAGCTGGACGGCGCAACTGTTCTGCGCCGTCGCCATCTTTGCCGGCACCTGCGGCGTGCGACTGCTGGCCTTGCCCTACCTGCTGGGCGCCGACCGAAGCCGCCGGGATCCGCTCCTCGTCGGCTGGCTGGGCGCGTTCTTCGTCGCGTGCCTCGCGATGGGACTGCTGCTCGAGCTCAACAGCTACGGCGAACTTTACCTGATCCTGATGATGCGGCTGCCGCTCTCGGTGCTCACCGCCGGCTTTCTCGTGGCCGCCTGGCGCCGTGCGGCCGTCTGGCGCGCCGGCCACGGCCCCGCCTGGACGCAACGACCCGCGGTCACCCGCGGCCTGCTTGCCACCGGTGCCTTCGCGCTGCTCCTCACCGTCGGGCTGCAGGGCTCCCTCTGGTGGCGCCGCAACTTGCCGGGGCTCGGGGAATGGGCGCGGACCGCCAGCGACCTCCGGCCCGACCCGGAAATGCGAGACCTGCGCGAGGCGCTGCTCTGGATCCGCCAGCACACGGAATCGGACGCGGTGCTCGTCCCGAACGCCTTCACCCCGGAGAACATGCGCCGCGACCACTGGGGCGCACTCGATCGCACGCTGATGGGCGTCCACTTTTACTATTCGGCCCTCGCGGAGCGCCGCCTGTGGATCGAGGGGCCGCATTACCTTCTCGACGCGACCAAGGCCCGGATCCGCGCCAACCTGGCGGCCAATTTCTTTTACCGCGGCCAGCCGCTGGAGGCCGGGATCGTCGCCGCGGCTCCCAGCTACGCCCTGATCGACCGCCACCTCCGCGACGGGGCGGCCGTCACGCTCCCGGTCGGCGCCCGCGTCTTCTCCAGCGATCGCTTCGAGGTCTACCGCCTCTCCCCCGCGAAACCCGAGAGCGGCGACGGCGGGCTCTGACCGACTCGCAGGCCGCAGGCCGAAGGGATCAGCCCCGCGGCCGGGCCGGGCGGTAAACGGTCTGGGCGAGGTCCGCGGCGAGCAGGCGCCGGAAGGTGGGCAGGTCGCGCACCGCCCGCAGCGCGATCAGCTGCCGCGCCAGGTTGCCCACCGCCGTGCCTTCGAGGGCGAAGCTGACCACCGGTAAGCCCGCCGCGTCTGCGGTGGCCTGGCAGAGCAGGCGATTGCGAGACCCGCCGCCCACGATCAAAATCCGGCGGAAGCGGCGGCCCGTCATCCGCTCGAAGGCCCCGAGTGCGTCCGCGTGCCCGCGGCCGAGCGAGTCGCAGATCAGGCGCACGTAGCCCGGGAGCCCGGCGGGGACGGGCAGCCGCCGCGCGCGCAGGTGCGCATCGATCGCCGCGCGCATCGAGGTGGGGTTGGTGAAGGCGGGATCGGTCACGTGCAGCAGCCCCCCCGGCGCGGGCAGGCGGCCGGCGGCGGCGATGAGGGCCGCCCATTCCCGATCGTTGCCCGGTCGCCGGGCGAAGTCTTTGAGCGTGCCCTCCAGTAGCCAAAGGCCCGGCACGTTGGTCAGCGGCCGGTAACGGCCGTCGGCAATCCGCTCGTTGGCCACCCGGGCCGCCAACGCCTCGGGCCCGAGCACCGGAGTGTCACTCTCGAAGCCGAGCAGCGACCAGGTCCCGGAACTCAGGAAGACATCACCGCCATCGGGATCCGCCGGCATCGCGTCGTAGGCGCAGGCGGTGTCGTGACCCGGCACGGCGATCACCTTGGTCCGGCGCAGTTGCGGTGCCGCCCCGGCGACGGCGGGCAGGAGCCGGCCGAGCGAGGCCCCCACGGGTAGCGGCGGGGTGAACCAGCCGGGGGGGATGCGGAAATGGTCCAGCGTCGCGCGGGACCAATCGCGCGAACGGACGTCGATCAGCTGCGAAGTGCTCGCGACGGTGAACTCGTTCTCCATCCGGCCTGAGAGCAGGAAGTTGAAATAGTCCGGCAGCAGCAGGCAGCGGGTGGCGAGGTCGGTGATCGCCGGACAGCGGGCGACGGTCTCCGCGAGCTGCAGGGAGGTGTTGTAGAAGACGTTCGGGATGCCCGTGGCCGCGTAGAGCCGCTGCAGCGCCGCGGGGGTCCGCGCCAGCCGGCCCAGGCCCTCCTGGGTGCGGGCGTCGCGGTAGGCGTGCACCGGAAACACCAACCGGCCCGCGTCGTTCACCAGCGCATAGTCCACGCCCCAGCAGTCGACGCCCACCGACGCGAGGACGGCCCCGCGGGGCAGGGCGGCGGCCGCGGCGCGGAGTCCGGCCTGCGCCTCGTACCAGAGCGTGCCGAGGTCCCAGTAATCGTGGCCGGCGAGGCTACGGAAGGCGTTCGGGAAACGGTGGACCTCGGTGAGGCCGAGCCGGCGGCCATCCCACCGGCCGAGGATCACGCGGCCGCTGGTGGCGCCGAAGTCGAGGGCGGCGGAGTAGACGGTACGGGGCATCGCCCGCAGCAAAGCCGCCGCCGGGACGGCGTCACGTGAAAATCGCGCGCGCCGGCGCACCGGGAAAATCCGAGGAATCCCGTTGCCAGCGACCCGGCGCGGCGCAGCTTCAACGCCTTTACGATGCTCAACCGCGAGCGCACTCCCCTCACCGGCCGACGGGTCCAGCTGATGGCCACCTGCCTCTGCGACGCCTTCTACGACGACGTGGCCGCGGCGACCGTCGAGGTGCTCGAGCACGCCGGGGTCGAAGTTGCCTTCCCCGAGGGCCAGACCTGCTGCGGCCAGCCCGCATTCAACGGCGGCGACTGGCCCGCCTCCCGCCGCGTCGTGCGCCACACGGTGCGCACCTTCGCCGGGGAGGACCCGGTCGTCGTGCCGAGCGGCTCCTGCGCCGCGATGCTGTTCCATGGGGCGGTGCTGGAATTCGAGAAGGAACCGGACGCCCCCGCGGTCGAGGCCCTCGGTCGCCGCACCTGGGAACTCGCCGATTACCTCGTGAACGGCCTCGGCGTCCGCAACTGGCCCGGCCGCTACGCCGCCCGGGTCGCCTTCCACCGCTCGTGTCACTCCCGCGGCACGGACAGCGTCGCCGCCGCCCTCACGCTCCTGCGCTCGATCGCCGGCCTCGAGGTGGTCGAATTCGGCGAGGCCGAGCAGTGCTGCGGCTTCGGCGGCACCTTCGCGGTCACCTTTCCCCACCTCTCCGGCGCGATGGGGCAGCTGAAGCTGGACCACGTCCGCGCCGCCCAGCCCGACGTCTACGTATCCGGGGACATGAGCTGCATGATGCACCTCGGCGGCCTCGCCGCCCGCGAGGGCCGGCCGATCCGCACGCTCCACCTCGCGCAGGTGCTCCGCGACGCCCTCCGGGGCGGGGAGGCCAAGCCGTGAGCGCCCAGGCCATCGACCGCTTCGCGGCCACCCTGCCCGCGGCCACCCGCGCCTCGGTCTACCAGAGCACCAAGGCCACCCACGAGAAGCGCACCCGCCTCCTCTTCGACCAGTTCCCCGACCCGGACCGCCTCCGCACCCTCGCCGGGGAGATCAAGCAGCACGCGATCGAGAACCTCGACACCTACCTGCCGCAGGCCGAGGCCCGCCTCCGCGCGAACGGCGCCCAGGTCCACTGGGCCGGTACCGCCGAGGCCGCCTGCGCCCACGTGCTCCGCATCATGCGCGAACGCGGTGCCACGAAGATGGTGAAGGCCAAGACGATGGTCAGCGAGGAGATCGAGCTCGCCGACTACCTCGGGCGCCACGGGATCGAGGCGCTGGAGACCGACCTCGGGGAGTTCATCATTCAGATCGATCACGACCACCCCAGCCACATCGTCCGGCCGATCATCCACAAGAACCGCCGCGAGATCGCCACCAGCTTCGAACGGGAAGGCCTCGGCGCGTACAACGACGATCCCGCGACGATCACCCGCCGCGCCCGCCACCACCTCCGCCACACGTACCTGGCGGCCGACGTCGGCCTCACCGGTGCCAACTTCCTCTCCGCCGAGAGCGGCCGCATCGCCCTCGTCACCAACGAGGGCAACTCCCGCTTCAGCGTGGCCGCCACCCGCTGCCACATCGTCCTGGTCGGAATCGAGAAGATCGTCCCGCGCGACCGCGACCTCGGCCTCCTGCTGAACCTGCTCGGCCGCTCCGCCACGGCCCAGGACCTCACGGTCTACACGGAGTTCATCTCCGGCCCCCGCGACCCCGCCCAGCCCGACGG
>JBEDEF010000493.1:0-21280 GCA_041175845.1 Verrucomicrobiota bacterium | reverse complement strand
CCCGAGCAGCGCAAGCCCCCCTACGATCCCGAGCACGCCCCCCGGGACAATCACCTCCAGGGCCAGCAGCAGGATGCCGATGGCAAACAGGACCAGGATCAGAGTCACGAACTTGGGCCCTCCAGTGCATCAACCACCAGGCCGAAGTCCGTGCGCCTTCGCACCACCACGCGCGTACCCGGAGCGGCCGAACCCACCTCCAACCGCGCCTCATAGCGCCCGCCGTCGACCTCCACCTGGCCAGCTGGGAACAGTCCCGTCACCGCGACCCCCACCCGACCAACCAGCCCGACCACGGCCGCGCCGGCCTCCGGGGGCAAACCGGCGACCTGAGCTGCGCCGGCGATCGGACGCGCGACCGCGAGGCGGGAGAGGAACCATCCACGGGGCAAAAACCGCGCGAGCAACAGGGCCAGCACCACCGCGAGCGCCAAGCCCAGCCCAACATCCTGCAGCGGCCGCAGGAACAGCTCGTCGCTGATCGTCACCGGTTCGTTCGGCCAGATGTCGGCCATCGACCAGACGAGGGACCCGAGCATCAGCGCGAGCCCGCCAACGGCCAGCACGACAATTCCCGGGAAAAAGAGGAGCTCGGTGAATACCAGCGCCAGCCCGAGGGCGAAAACGAGCATGGGCTCCTGACCCGAGAGGCCGGCGACGTAGTTGCTCAGGAACACCACGGCGAGGCAGGCGATGCCGGTAATACCGAACACGCCAAACCCGGGGGTCTTAAACTCAATGTAGAGCGCCAATAGGCCCAGCCCGAGCAAAATGGGGGCAAGCGAACGCAGGAAGACGGCAAAGTGCTCGGACCACGTGATCTCCAGTCGGGTCACCTCGTATCCGCCGGCCCCGAACTGCTGGCGCAGCAAGTCGTCGACATCCGCCGCGATTCCCGTCGCCAGCAGGGGCTGCGGCGGATCGCCGTGGGTTTCCACCGCTTCCTTCGCGGTCAGGGAGAGAAGCTCCCCCTTTCCCTTCAGCACTTTGTCCCCGAGCTTCAGCTCATAATCGGCATCGATCATCGCGGAGATGACCTGGCCGCGGTAGCCCCCCTTGCCTTCGCTGGTGGCCCGGACCCGCGCCTTTAGGTAACTCACGATCTTTTGCCGCATGGAGGCGTCGATCTCCTGCCCGGTGGCCATCACCGGGGCGGCGGCGCCAATGATGCCTGCGGGGGCGAACCAGATTTCGTCGGTCGTCGCGGAAATGAAGGCCCCGGCGGAAATTGCCTCGTCGTTGACGAAGGTGAGCGTGCGGCCCTTGAACTTCCCCAAGGCCTCCATGATCGAGAACGTCACGTCGAGGGCGCCGCCGGGCGTCTTCATATCGAGCACGACCACGTCGGCTTTCTGCTCGGAGGCCGCCTTGAGGCCGCGGCGAATGATGTAGAGCAGCGGCGAATCCACTTGCTCCCGCACCGGAATCACGACGACCCGGCGCCGCTCGCCGGGAGGCGGGGGCTGCTGCGGGGCCGCCGCTGTTGCCACCGCGGGAGCCACCGTCTCCGGCGCAGCGGGCGGCGGCTCGTTCCGCACGAGGGCGGAGCCGGCGGCACGCCCCGCCGGCAACGCGGCGAGCAGGAGGCAGAGTGGGAGCAACCAACGGGACATCCCAAGATCCTAGCGAGGCGGGTGCGTCGCGCAAGTGTCGCCGGCCGGATAAGCCTTGGCGGCTGCGCGGCAGGCTCCACACTCGCACTGCAATGGAAAAGGTGGCCTATCAAGGACAGACCCTCACCCGGTGGCAGGTCGGCAACTCGACCTTTCTGGCCCTTCCCGAACGCGGGGCGCGGCTGCTGAATTGGAACCTAACGCTGGGCGACGGCTCCGTCCGCGACGTCATTTACTGGCCCGAGCAAGCGGACTTCGCGGAAATCGCGAAGGTTCGCGGAGGTAATCCGATCCTGTTTCCGTTCAACGGGCGGACCTTTGACGGAACGGAGATTTTCCACTGGCGCGCGGCGGATGGCGTACGGCGGCCCATGCCGCTGCACGGCATTGCGCGGCAGGGGGAATTCGAGCTGACCCGCCTTGATCCCCGTGGCTTCGTGGCGCGCTTCCTGCCGGGCGAGGAGGCCCGCACCTGCTACCCGTTCGAGTATGAATTCACCGTCACCTACCGCTTCGAGCCGCTGGGGCTGGCCTGCGAGTTCGCGCTGACCAACCTCGGTCGGGAGCCGTTGCCTTGGTGCCCGGGCCATCACTTTTACTTCAGCTTGCCGTGGAGCCCGGGCACGACCCGCGCGGACTACCTCATCCGCGTTCCCGCCACGCGCCGCCTCCGCCACGACCTCGCCACCGGCGGGCTAGTCCCCGGCCCCGAGTTACAGACGCAGGAGAGCTTCGCCAACCCGGCCCTGATCGATACCTTTCATACGGGCCTCCAGGGCAACGAGGCCGTCTTCGGCGAGCGGGGGCGACCGGGCGATGTCTGCGTGCGCCTTGGGACGGAAAAGGTACCGCCGCCGGACGCCATGTTCGTCACCTGGACCCTCGCCCCGGAGTCGCCGTTCTATTGTGTGGAGCCTTGGATGGGCCCGCCGAATGCCCCCAGCCACCGTGCCGGATTGCAACTGGTGCCGAAGGGGGAGACGCGGAAATTCGTGGTTAGCGTCAGTCTCCGCTAGACGAACCGTCCCGTTCGGGATTTGCTCCTTTCCTCATGGCCTCCGCTCCCGCCCTCGTGCTCGCCCAGCTGCCGCTGGGCTTCATCGACGGGCTGGGCGGGATGGAAATGATGCTGATTTTTGCCGTGGCCTTGCTGCTGTTCGGCGGAGACAAGCTGCCCGGCTTCGCCCGGGGCATCGGCAAGGTGATGCGGGAGGTCAAGAAGGCGGCCTCGGGCGTGGAAGACGAGTTCCGCCGCGCGATGGACGAGGACGAGCGCAAGCGGCTGCTGGCCACCCCGAACACGCCCAGCGATTCGGCAACAGGCACCCCGCCGCCGGCCTCCCCCGACTCTTCCGGCGACGCCTACTCCGATTACGCGGCTCACACCGCCGCGGCCACGCCATCCGCCGAGGGCGGGACCGGCGCGTCATCCTCGCCCACAGCCACCGGAGCAACGACCGAGGGCGGTCCTGTCGCCGGAGCGGAACCGGCCAAGCCGACGGCGAAGCCCGTGCCGGCGAGCGAGGACTATCCTTAGGCCGACCGGACGGCCGCGTTCCCCCTCCCATTCAATGCTGCGGTATGCGGCCCTGCTGCTGTGCCTCTGGCCAGGCGTGGTCCCAGGAGCCGAGGCCCGCGGGCCGCTGCTGCTGATTTCCCTGGATGGTTTTCGGTGGGATTACCTTGATCGGCACGCAGAACGGACACCCCACCTGCAGGCGCTGCGGCGCGATGGGGTTAGCGCTCGCGGACTCATCCCGGTCTTTCCTTCAAACACGTTTCCCAATCATTACACCTTGGTGACCGGCCGCTATCCGGCCCGGCACGGATTGGTGAACAACGAGTTCTTCGATCCCGTCGAGGGGCGTTTCTTCCGGTACTTCCATCCGCCATCGAACCGGGATCCCCGGTGGTGGGGCGCGGAGCCGATCTGGATCACGGCCGTGCGACAAGGCGTGCCCGCGGCCACCGCGCTCTGGGTGGGCTCGGAGGTGGAGATCGGCGGACGACGACCCACGTATTGGAAGCCCTTCGATTACCGGATCTCGTTCGCGGAGCGGGTAGACGAAGTGGTAGGTTGGCTCGGTCGGCCGGCGGGGGAGCGCCCAGCGTTGGTGGCATTTTACCTCGAGGAGACCAATGGCGCCGGACACCGGTTCGGCCCGGACTCACCGGAGCTAGCCGCAGCGGTGGCACTGTTGGATGGCCACGTAGGCACGCTGCTCGCCAGGGTGCGAGCGCTGGGTCGCGAGCCCGAGGTAGTGGTGGTTTCCGATCACGGGATGACCGCGACGCAGCTCGACCGCACTCTCGCTTTGGACGACTATCTGGACCTAGCGACCGTGCACGTGGACAGCGACGGGAGCGTCGTGGCCCTGCGACCACGGGAGGGCGCGGAGGTGGCAGCGATCCTGCGGGACCTCCAGCGGGTGCCGCACGCGCGGGCTTATCGGGCCGAGGAGTTGCCGTCGCGGTTTCAGTTGCGGGATAATCCACGAATCGCGCCGCTCTGGCTCTTGCCGGAACCGGGCTGGCACGTCGCGACGCGGGTCAATCTGGCGAGCCTGCGGAAAAGATACCACGAAAAGGGCTTCCTCGCTGGAGATCACGGGTACGACCCCAACCATCCGGAGATGCGAGGTATCTTTCTCGCCCAAGGGCCTTCGTTGCGGCGGGGTGTCACCCTCCCAGAGACGGAAAACGTCCACGTCTACGCGCTCCTGTGCGCCCTGCTCGGAATCACCCCCGCGCCTCACGATGGGGATGACCGGCTCGTTCAAGCCGCACTGGCGCGTTGAACGCGGGCGGAGTGACTTGGCGCCGCAGCGGTTGTCCTCCCGCTTTCCGAGGCACAAGCCCCCCGTGACCACGGACCACAGACAACGCCGAAAAAGAAAAGGGGCCCGGATTGCTCCGGACCCCGTTTAACCTCACGACTGCGCCGCCTTCAGCTGCGGCCCAGCGGACGCCGGCCAGTGAACCCGTAGTCGAGCGCCGCGACAGCCAGCAGCGCGAGAACGCTGCCATAACCGAATACGTGCTCCGTTCTCACCGGCGAGGCATCAGAAAGCAGGAGGGCGGCGACGGCCACGAGGCCGGAGGGGACCGCAATCAGGATCAGTGTCTTCATCATAGTTAGTTCTTTCTGCCGAACCCGATAGGGCCGACTTCGGGACTGTAACACTCCTCGAGGATAAGTTGAAATCGATCCTTCCTATCCTATTGATCGATTTCGCTTATGGAACTAACCCCCTTACGCTCGTTTGTTGCGGTGGTTGAAACGGAGAGTTTCACGCGGGCGGCCGCGCAGGTTAACATCTCTCAGCCTGCTCTTAGTCAGCAGATTATAAATCTTGAGCAAGAACTTGGGCACCGCTTGCTCCATCGCTTGGGGAAGCGGGCGGTACCGACGGAAGCCGGCCAAGTCCTGCTGGAGCGGGCCCGGCGGATCCTGCGCGAGGTTGAGGATACGCGGCGCGAACTGGGAGATCAGGCCGGGTTGGAGCGGAGGATCGCCGTGGGCGCGGTGCAGACCGTGATGCCCTTCCTACTCACCCAGCTGATCGCGGACTGCCGCCAGACGCACCCTCACCTGCACATCGACGCGCGCGAAGATTTCCGAGCGGATCTGGTCGCGGCGGTGGTCGAAGGAGAACTGGACCTCGCCGTGGTGCCCAATCCGGTGCGCGAACCGCGGGTGGCGACGGAAGTGCTGCTCCGGGAGCCGCTGCTGCTGGTGGTGGGGCGCGGGCATCCCTTTGCCGCCCGAACGGAGATCGAGGTGCGGGATCTGGCGGCGGAGACGTTCGTGTCACTCGGGGATGCCAGCGCCTTGGCGACCAAGATCCGGGCCTTTTTTGGGGACCAGCACCTGCAGCCCCGTTTCGGCTACCAGTGCGCGCAGGTGGCGACCCTGAAGCGCTGGGTGGCGGCGGGCCTCGGTATTTCCCTCTTGCCCCGACTGGCGCGGCAGTCGGAGGACGCGGACCAGCTGGTCTACCTACGTTTGGCCGGCAGCGATCTGCATCGGGAACTGGTGGTGATCCGCCACCTGCAACGCTACCGGAGCCGCGGCGCGGAGCAGTTCCTGGAGGCCCTGCGTGAACACGTCGCGGCCTATGAGGCCGGGTTGGCGGCAACGAACCCCGGATAGGCGTGGCCCAGTCGCCAGCTCGGGCGCGAACCCCTAAAACCGCTCGTCGAACACCGCCTTCTGGTGTTGGTGCAGCGCGAGGCGGAGGCGCTCGCGAGCCGCCTCCTCAGTCCAGCCTAGTCGCTCATAAAGAGCCGCCCGTTGTTCGCGCAGCTTGCGGTCGCCGGGCGCGTCTTTGAGCCGCGCGTTGAGCGCCTCCAGCGCCAGGCCGAGGTGTCCGGCCTGCTCGAGCAGGACCGCCTCCAGGGCGCGGGTTTGTCGGTCGCCCGTCTCCGGATCCCAGCGACGGGCCTCGGCCAACGCCCGCCACGCGTCGTCCCATCGGCCTAAAGCGCGAAACACATCCGCCCGCAACCGTTCCGCCCGCGCGAGCAGCTCGCGGTGAGCGGTCAGGCGCTTCTTCTCGCGCTCGAGTTTGGCGCGCGCGGCGCCCTCCAACTCCGCCGTTGCCGGCGGGGCGCCGAGTTGCCGCGCGACCGCGTCGGGGTCTGCACGGCGCACCGCCTCATCTAGCAGGGCCAAGACCGCCGCGCCCGGGGCTTCCGGAGCGGCCGCCAGCGCACCGGCGGGAGCTTCGCCCGAGGACGCGGGCGCCTCCGCCTTGGGCCGCGCCTTGCCCCAGAATTCACTCGCCCAGCCCGCGACCTGCGCTGCATCCAAGGCCTCCTCCCAAATCGGCGCCGGATCGCCCGGCCGTTCCGCGCGTAACGCCGCGAGCAGTTCCGCCCGCTGGCGCTGAATATCCACTCCCTGGGCGCCGCGCTGGTCCCGCACGAACGCCAACCGGGACTCGTACAGCACGTCAGCGAGTTTCTCCGCCTCGCTCCGGGCGTCCACCAAGGGCTTCGGTTTGGCCTTCTGGTTGGTCACCTTGGCCGGCGACAGTCCCGGTACGTAAAGCAGTTCGCGCCGCCCCAGTTCCCGGTTCTCAAGGTCGCGAAATACCACCGTACCCGTGAAATGCGCCGGTCTGGGCTCGTGCTTCGCTAGCTCGTCCGCCGCCTTGTCCTGCAGGTAGAGCGTCTCCTCCCGCCCAGCCTCCAAGCGCAGCTCGGTGGCGTCCTTGCCACTGAGACGCTCGCGAAGGTTTGCACGCACCGGCAGGGCCCGGCTCGTCTTGAGCGCCTCAGCCAAACGCAGCGGGGTGTGGGTCAGGGAACGGAGCAGTTCGACCTCCGGCGCCGTGAAATCGCGCACCGCGGTGACCTTGCCCTTCGGCAACCGCACCGCCGGACGGCCCGCGGCCGCACTGCCACTGCCCAGACCATCGAACACCACTTCCCCCGACTCCGCCTGGAGGGTCACGCGGCCACCGCCCACCGCATCGCCCAAATCATAATCCTCCGCCGGCAGAACGTGCACCGAGAGGGGCTCTTTCAACTCGAGAACGAACCGCTGCCGCAGGAACGAGGGCCGGACCGGGCCGGCGGTGAGCGGCGACGCCGGGTGTTCCGCCCGCTCGTCCAGCTTCCGCAGCTCCGTCGTCTCCGGCAGGAACACGTGGACCGCCCGCTCCAGCTTGGCCTCCACCTTCACCTCGCGGTCGGCGAGCGGCAGCAAATCCAGGCCAGCCCAGGTTACACCCGCCGGCAGGACCAGCGGATCGGACTCCAGGCCCAAGCCAAGCCACTCCAGCTGCACTTCCAAGGCCGCTGCGCCCACCGAACTGAAGAGCAGGGTGGTCGCGACCTCGACCACGACGCCCGGCTTCACCCGCAGGTCGAAGGTCTTCTCCGCGCCAGGATCGAGGGTCAGGTTCTGGTCGGTCTCCATCGCCGCGATGTGCGTCTGCGCTGCATACCCCACCGCCTGCACCACAAAGCGCCGCGAGAGAGTGTCGTCCGCGCGGTGGCGGACCGTTAGCCGCAAGCGCGAGGCGCCCGCTGGAGCCGCCACGAAGAGCCGACGCGTCTCCGCTGGGCGCAGCGGCACGACGGTTTCCAACTTATGATCGCGGAAGGCCGCAGCCGGCGCGGGTTGGATCACGGTGACCGGCACTGCGAACACCGGCCCGAGCTCCGGTTTGTCCGCGAGGAACGCCTCCACAGTCTCGGCGTGGAACGAGCCCACCGCGCCAGAGGGCACCGGCGGAGGTTCGACGACCAAGCCAAAGGTGCGGGCCCCATTCGCGAGGTGCACGTAGTCCGGTGCCTGAATCCACGGCGCACTAGGCCGCAGCCGCAGGTCGGCGGCAAAAGCCACCCGCGCCTCGGGCGCAACCGACTCGGCCCACGCCGGGGTGACCTTAACGGTGACCCGGCGCCGCGGCTCGGTGAGCACCTCACGCCACTGCAAGCCCCGGCCCCGACTGGTGAAAGTCCCCTGATCCACTTCCAGATCATAGAAACCGCCAAAAGCCGCTACGCCCTGCAGGGCTTGAAGGCGTTCCCACGCCCGCGGGGCGTGGATCAGTCCCGCGCCGCGCGTGGCCGCATCCTCGTCCGGCAACGGCTGGGCGCCGAGGATCAGCGCCGCTCGCAGGCGCGCCGGGGAAGCCTCGATTCCCTTCTGCCGCGCCGCGCTCAGGACCAGCGCCGCCACGCCGGCCGCGGAGGGGGAGGCCATCGAAGTGCCGTTCATCATTTCCGCGCCCTTCAGGCCCTCGGTCGAGACACTGGCGAACGCCGCGCCGGGCGCCATCACGTCCACGCCCAGATCGCCGTCCTTGGTCGGTCCTCGACTGGTGAACTGCTGCGCCGTGCCCGGGTGGCGCGAGAGCGCCTGATACAGGACGCGGCCCATCTCGGGGGAAAGGTACGCGCCGACGCCCAGCACGCGGTTCGCCTCGGCCCCGGCCGAGCCCGCGGTGCCCAAGGCCGGGCCGTTGTTGCCGGCGGAAAGGACCGCCAAAATGTCATGCCGTTCGACCAGCAGGTCGTAGGTGCGGCTGTTGCGGTTGCGACCATCCTGGTAGAGGGACCGCCCGCCCCAGCTGGCGTTGACGATGTCCACCCGGTGCTTGGCCGCGAGCGCGGCCGCGCGCAACTCGCTGGTGCCATAGGAACTGCCGCCGGTGCGGATGTCACCGATCTTAATCGAGAGGATGCGGGCGCCGGGCGCGATGCCGTCCCGCGCGGGCTCGCCGGGGAAATGCGCCGCGGCGATGGCCGCCACGTGCGTCCCGTGGTTGCCGCCAACGGTCACGATCGAAAGCAGGTCCCCGCTCTCGTACACTTGGACCCCGAAGGACGCATTGGTCACGGGCCCGAAGGAGGCGTGCTCGCCGGCCACCCCGAAGGGCCGCAGCACGCGCTCGTCGTGCAGGTCGCCGTCTTCGTCAGTATCGACGAGCACCCGCCAGTGTTCGCCATCGTGCCAGACCAGACAGTCGTGCAGGGCGACGGTCTCGTCGGCCGGGCGGGCGTTCTCGAGCGCCTCGAGGGCCTCAGCCCGGGCGAGAAGGTCGCGTTCAGCGCGGGTACGGTCCTCGGGGGCGCGGGCCTGCGCGGCGCGGCGGGCGGCGGCGTCCGGTCCCCGGTCGCGGGCGGCCTGGCTCCGGGAAGCGGCGGCGGCGCGTTCCCCGGCGCGGAGGTCCGCGAGCCGCTTGAGCACGGCGGAGGGGAACAGTTCCGCGGCCGGCTTCAGGCCGAGCCGGAATTCCCCGGTCGGGTTCACGAGGCCCGCGGGCAAGGTCAGGCGGCGGCCGGAGAGGGCCTGCAGCCCGCCCTCCGCGTCCAGGCGGCGGCGGGTGCTGGTGACCACGTCGCCGGAGCCGGAAGCGTCGAGGATGTCCACGACCTTGCGTTCGCCGGTGGAGGTGACGGCGAGCCCCGCGGCCGCAGGGTCAACCCCGGTATCGAAGACCGCGATGACCACGCCCCGGCCATCCGCCATCGGCAGGGCGCGGAGGAAGGCATCGGCGGCGACCTCCCGCTTGGGGATGAGGGCGGAGCGCAGCGCGGCGAGGTCAGCGGGCTCTGCCTCGGCGGGGACGGCGGCGGCGAGGCGGAGCGCGAGACCGAGGAGGGTGGCGAGCAGGAGGCGGGGAAACATCGGAGGGAAGGGGGCGAGTCAGGAGCTGAGGTCGCGGATGCTGCCGAAGCGGGGGTCAAAAAGCCGTTGATGCGTGCGGACGATCATGCCGTCGGTCAGGCCGGCGAGCCAGTCGCAGATCCGACGGGCCTTGCCAGCCGCGGTCGTTTCCGCGGCCAGGAGGCGTCCGACCTGCGGAGGCAGGAGGCGGATGACGCGGGCGCCGGGCGTAACGTAGTGTTCCCAGCAGGAGTGCCAGAGGTCGAAGAGGACGCGGCGGGCCTTGTGCTCCATCTGCTGCAGTTGCGGGCTCTCGAAGATGATGTCGTTGGCGAGGCGCTTGTAGAAGGCGGCCTCGCGCTGGACGGCTGGGGTGACGACCAGTTCGAAGGCGTAACGGTGGGTTTGGGCGGAGAGGAAGGTACGGCGCTCGCGCAGCCGGCAGGCGGTGATGCAGGCGCCGATGCGCTGGCTGAGGACGCGCTCGAGCCGGTCGCCGCGGACGGCGGCAAAGATCGCCTCGAGCCAGCGCTGTTCCTCCGCATCGATGCCCGTCTCCGCGGCCCAGCGTTCCATCCGTTCCAGCGTGAGGAAGCCGGCGCCGACCCCGTCGATGATGTCGTTGATCGAATAGGCGACGTCATCGGCCCAGTCCATGATCTGGCATTCCACGCTCTTGAGGGCGTTGAGGGCATCGCCGGTCTGGAGCCCGGCGGGAATCGCCTGGCCGCCGAAGACCCAGGTGCGGTGGCGTTCCTGGGGGTCGTAGAGGAAGTGGCGCGGGGGCGGGCTGGGGAACTCGCGGAACAGCTTCTTGTATTTGAGGACGCCGTCGAGGAGGGCGCGGGTGGGGGCCATCCCGCTGATGCCGCCCTCGCGCTGGTACATCGTTTCGGTGAGCAGGTGGAGCGTCTGGGCGTTGCCTTCGAAGCCGCCCCAGTCGGCCATCAGTTCCTGGAGCGTGCGTTCGCCGGAGTGGCCGAAGGGCGGGTGGCCGAGGTCGTGGGCGAGGCAGCAGGCTTCGACCAGGTCGCTGTCGATGCGGAAATCGGGGGCGAGCGGGTCGCCGCGGGATTCGAGGAAGGTGCAGATCGAGCGGCCGATCTGGGCGACTTCCATCGAGTGCGTGAGCCGGGTGCGGTAGAAGTCGTATTCGCCGGAGAGAAAGACCTGGGTCTTGGACTGGAGCTTGCGGAAGGCGTGGGCGTGGATGATGCGGTCGCGTTCGCGCTGGAAGGGCGTGCGGTAGTCGTGTTGCGCGTCGCCGCCGAGCGTCTCGCGGTCGAAGGCGTTGTAGAAGCGGTTCTCCATCGGCGTGGGAGGGAGCGCAGCGGCCCCGCCCGCCGAAGGGAAGAGCGAAACGCGCGCCGGGAACCCGAGCGCCCTTACCTGCTCCCCTCCACTCGCTACCCGCGCTACCTTGCACGGCCCGAGACGTCGCCTCGCGGCGCCAAAGGGGCTTTCGTCCCTTCGTCCGGGCCAGGATGGCCCGGCTACATCGATCCGAAGACCGATCCGCACGCCGTCTCCGCCTCCCTTCTTCTCCGTGCCGCCGTCTCCGCCTCGCTGGCCACCAGCGCAGGTTGCGGCCAAAACCAGACCGAAAGACCGCCGCCCTTCGGCTTGGTGTAGCCGGGCAATCGTTGCCCGGTAAATGCAGTCGGAGGCACCTGCCCGTGCAGCGCTTCTGCTCCGCCGTGGCAGCCTCGCTGCGCAGAAAGGGCTTTCGTCCCTTCGTCCGGGCCAGGATGGCCCGGCTACATCGATCCGAAAGGCCGCTCCCCCTACCCTTCGCTCCTCACTACCCACTACTCGCTACTCACTACTCACTACTCGCTACTGGCTACTCGCTACTCCCCCCTCCCGCACCTGAAAAGTACCCCTCTCCAAACGACGGTAGGGTTTACACTTAGTGACCCTCCGCCCTAGCGCCAGAAACGTGCAGTAAGGCGGAACTCGTTGAGGGACAGATTGGATCCTGGCACCTAGGGGCAGCACGTAGGATTTGGCACCCCGTTTGCTGGGCGAGAAAACGCACCCTCTGCCATGATGCGAACCCGACTCTTGCTCGCCCTTGCATTTGCGGCGATGAACGCGGCCTCGGCCGGTACGATCGCCTTCACCCCCCCCGATTCCGGCCTCACCTCCAGTCACGACGCCGGAAACCCGGTGAACCTCGGCCTGTCGTTCACCGCCAACGCCAACTTCTCGGTAGACGCGCTCGGGTTCTATCGCGATCCCTCCCTCGTCAGCGGGCAGACCGTCAGCCTGTGGGACCACGCGGGCAATCTCCTGGCCCAGACCAATGTCAGCCTGTCGGACCCCCTGATCGGCAACTACTACTGGAAGAGTATTACCCCGGTCGCGCTGGTCAGCGGTCAACAGTACAGGGTGAGCACCTTCGTCGGGCCTAATCCTTGGACCTTTGGCGGCGCACCCACCGCCGATCCGCGGATTACGTATGGCTCCTACTGGTACAAGTACAACGCCGCGGTGCAGTTCCCAACCGACACCGCGGGCGCCTCCGGCTCCTACTACGGCCCGAATTTCACCATCGCCGCCGCGACCGTGCCGGACGCCGGTGCCGGATGGGCGGGGTGGGGCCTCGCCGCCGCGGGCGCCGCGTTGCTCCGCCGCCCAATAAAGGGGTCAGGCCGCCCAATAAAGGGGTCAGGCCGTTGTTCGCTGCTTATTTTCCATTTTTCCGGGCGTACACCATTGCGCTCAGAAGGGCCGAAAAGGTGGGGCCTTCTGCTAAGTGTTCCGGTCTCTCTTTTGGGTATCGAGCCCCACTTTTTTAGTCCTTAGATACTATTCTTCAATTTTTTATCGAAGATTAATGCCCAAGCCTCGAAACGCCCGCGCTCTGGTGTCCCCCGGTGGGCCTGCCCCGAGGGTCCGGCTACTAATTGGGCAGAGCTCACTTGTCAGTACAGATGACAGCGAACAACGGCCTGACCCCTTTTTATTGGAGCGGATACCTCGCTCCACCCGGCACCTATCGCGGTCCCGCGAACAAATTATCCCGCTCCTCCGAATCGCGCACCAGATCGAAGGCCAGCCACGGTCGCCCGTCGGCCAAAAAGACCTCCTTGCGCGTCCGCGACCGCCAGCCGGACCACACCCGGTCACACTGCCACGGCAACGCCACCACCGCGGGCATTGAAATCGCCACCGGCGCGCCCGTCGGCCGCGGCCGCCGTCCTTCCGCCCACGCCTCCGTCAGGTTGCCAAGGTCAAGCAGGGACACCGGCTCCGGCTCGACGCCCCTCCCCTCCCCACCGGGAAACCGCACCACCAGCGGCACCCGCACGCTCTCCTCGTACGGCCAGCCCTTCCGAAAGCAGCCCTGCGAGCCCAGCATATCCCCATGCACCGAGGTGAAGACCACCACCGTCCGTGCGTGATCGAGGCCCGCCAGCAGTCGGCCCAGGGCGCGGTCCGTCGCCTCCAAATGGGCGTGGTAGCCCGATAACTCCACCCGCGCTTGCGCCTCCACCGCCGCCGGGACGTTGGCCCTCAGTCGCAACGAAGCCGGGTCGCGCGGCGGAATCCCCGCGGCAGGCGCCGCATAGGGCGGATGCGGCGGCTCCAAGCTGAGCACGCCGAACCAAGGCCCCGCCCGCTGCAACCACGCCGCCGCCCGGTCGACGAGGACGTCGCTCTGGTAACCAGGAAAACGCCGTGGCTCCGGCAACCCCGTCCCGTGCAGCCAGGGATCATTGAGCAGGAAGCCGCTCTCGAATCCCTCCCAATGGTCAAAGCCGCCGCGCCGCTCCGGCGGAACCACGGTCCGCGCATGGGCCTCCCCGACCAGTGGCGCCGAGGGATCCCGTTCGCCTAAGTGCCATTTGCCGAAAAAGGCGCTCGTGAAGCCCCGGCGCCGCATCCGATGCGCGATCGTCTCCCGGTCCGCCGGCAAAGCATCCCAATAGTCCCGCACGCCATTGGCTGGTGACGGCACCCCCGTCAGCAGCGCCGCCCGCGCGAAGGGCCCGAACGGATGCGGCGTCACCGCGGCCGAATACACCGTCCCCTCCGCCGCCAGCCGATCGAGGTGCGGAGTCCGCGCGTCCGGATCGCCCGCGAAACCGCACGCCTGCGCCCGCCACTGGGTGGTCACGATCCAGAGGATATTCGGCGCGGCCATCCCCGGAGCCTCACGCAAGGCCGCGCCCACGTCCACCGGATTGCGGCGACGGCCCGAGGGCCCGCCGGAATATTGGGTTGCCCGCCGCGCCCCGCGAAGCACGGTACCTGCTCCCGCGACCAATGACCCTGCGCATTGTCCATTTCGACGAGCCCGTGCTCCGCACCAAGGGGGAAAAGGTGACGCGCTTCGACGCCGACCTGCGCCGCCTCGTCCAGGAGATGGTCGCCACGATGCACGCCGCCCCCGGCATCGGCCTCGCGGCCCAGCAGATCGATCGCGCGCTCCAACTCTGCGTGGTCGACGTGCGGGAGGATTACGATGACTTCAACTGGACGCTCGACGGCGTGCGCATCCCCCTCTCGCTGGTAATGCCCCTCGCGCTGGCGAACCCGGTGGTCACCGTCGCACCCGGCACGCGCGAAGCGACGGCAGACGAGGGCTGCCTGTCCTTCCCCGAGCTGCGCGGCGACGTGACCCGGCCCGAGGCGATCCGGGTGACGTTTCAGGACGTCCACGGCATCGGGCACGAACTGGCCTGCGACGGCCTGCTCGCCCGGTGCATCCAGCACGAGGTCGATCACCTGCAGGGGGTCCTGTTCATCGACCGGATGAAGCGCCGGTCGCGCGCCGCGCTGGAGCCGGACCTGGTGGCCCTGGCCAAGGCGACGCGCGCCGCGGCCAAGGCCCCCTCCTCCCTATGAGCACGACCCAGAAATCGGATGGGATGAACTATGCCCCGCAGGGCAAGCCACGCCCGGTGGTTGGTCCCGGCGAGTTCATCTTCGCGGCCGCCCACCTCGACCACGGCCACATCTACGGCCAGTGCAACGGGCTGCTGGAGGCCGGCGGCGAACTGAAGTGGGTGTACGACCCGGACCCGCGCAAGGTCGAAGCCTTCCGCGCCAAGTACCCGCAGGCCCGCGTGGCCCAGGCCCTCGACGAGATCCTCAACGATCCCGCCGTCCATCTGGTCACCGCGGCGGCCGTCCCCTGCGACCGGGGTCCCTTGGGCATCCGGGTGATGGCGGCGGGCAAGGATTACTTCACCGACAAGACCCCGTTCACCTCGCTCGCCCAATTGGACGACGCCAAGGCGGCCGTGGCCCGCACCGGGCGCAAGTACATGGTCTATTTCTCGGAGCGCCTGCACGTGGAGTCGGCGATGTACGCCACCGACCTCGTCGCCGCGGGCGCGATCGGCCGGGTCATCCAGGTGATCGGCCTCGGGCCCCACCGCCTGAACAAGGCCAGCCGGCCGGCGTGGTTCTTCGAACGCGCGAAGTACGGCGGCATCCTCACCGATATCGGCAGCCATCAGTTTGAACAGTTCCTCACCTACACCGGCGCGACTGATGCGACGGTGACCCAGGCCGCGGTGGGCAACTTCGCCAATCCCGACCGCCCCGAGTTCGAGGACTTCGGCGAAGCGTCTTTGCTCGGGGACAACGGCGCCTCCAATTACATCCGCGTCGACTGGTTCACCCCGGATGGACTTTCCACCTGGGGCGACGGCCGCACCGTCATCCTCGGCACCAAGGGTTATATCGAGCTGCGCAAGTACCTCGATGTCGCACGCGACAAGGCGGGCGACCAGGTTTACCTCGTGGACCAGGCGGGCGAGCGCCACCTGAGCGTGGCGGGCCAGGTGGGGTTCCGCTTCTTCGGGGAACTGATCCTCGATTGCCTGCGCCGGACCGATAAGGCGATGACCCAGGCGCACGTCTTCAAGGCGGCGGAACTCTGCCTGCGGGCGCAACTGGCGGCGCGGCGGATCGCCTGACGATGGCCGGCTCCATCGCGACCCGCACCGGCGACGACGGCACGACCGGCCTGCTCTACGGGCAGCGCGTGCCCAAGCATCATCCCCAGATCGAAGCCGTCGGGGCCTGCGACGAACTCAACGCGGCGCTCGGAGCCGCCAAGGCCCTCTTGCCGGCGACCGACCGCGGCGCGGAGGTGCGGGCCACCCTCACCCGGATCCAGCGCCAATTGGTCGCGCTGATGGGTGAGGTGGCGTGCGCCGAGACGGACGCGGCCCGGTACGCCGCCTCCAAGTTCGAACGGGTGACGGCGGAGGACGTCGCGCTGCTCGATACGGAACTGGCGGCGTTGGAGGCGCGGGGGCTGCGGTTCGACGGTTGGGCCACGCCGGGGGCGAATCCCGGCGCGGCGGCCCTCGATGTGGCGCGGACCACGGCCCGACGGGCGGAACGGCGCCTGACGGCCCTGAGCGGGCACGGCCGGCACCTGCGGCCCGACGTGGGCCGCTTCATCAACCGTCTTTCGGACCTGCTCTGGCTGCTCGCGCGCGAAGCGGAGCAGTAAACCGCCCCCCGGCGGGCGCCGGTCTTTCCGCTTTCCGCCGGGGGTGGTGCGCGCCAAGCTGCGCGGAATGTCCGCTCCCCGCCGCCCCGCCGCCCCGGTCCCGATCGAGACCGAGGCCGTCATGCCCGCGCATCCGCAGCTCCTCGGCCATCCGCGGCCGCTGTACACCCTGTTCTTCGCCGAGCTCTGGGAACGATTCTCCTACTATGGGATGCGGGCGCTGCTCACCCTGTATATGGTGGCGCCGGCGGCCGCGGGCGGCTTGGGCCTGCCGATCGGCCAGGCGACCCTGATTTACGGCACCTACACGATGTCCGTGTACATGCTCTCCATTCCCGGAGGCACCTTGGCGGATGGCATCCTCGGCTCGCGGCTGGCGGTGCTCCTCGGCGGGATCATCATCGCCGCGGGACACTTCTCGATGGCGGTGCCGGGGGAGGCGACGTTCTACCTGGGTCTCGCTTTGATCGTGATCGGAACCGGCCTGCTGAAGCCGAACATCAGCGCGATGGTCGGCCAGCTCTACGCGCCGGGCGATGCGCGGCGGGACGCGGGCTTTTCGATCTTCTACATGGGCATCAACGCCGGGGCGTTCATCGCGCCGCTGGTGACCGGCTTCCTCGCGCAGCACAGTGCGTTCAAGGCGGTGCTGACCGGCTGGGGCTTCGATCCGGCGCATTCGTGGCACTGGGGCTTCGGGGCGGCGGGCGTCGGGATGCTGCTTGGCCTGCTCGTGTTCGTCTTCTTCGGTCAGGGCCTGCGCGAGGTCGGTCCGCCGCCGCCCCGGCGTCCCGGGGCCTGGCAGCAGCCGGTCTTCACTCTCCTCGGCACCTTGGGCCTGTGGGGGCTCGTGAAGTTGTCGGATGCGCCGGGCTTTGAATGGTTGCGCGCGTTGTTCCTGCTGGTGCCGATCGGGCTGATGATCTGGTTCGGGCGTTCGCCGGAGCGCGAGACGCGGCAATTGGGGGCGATCTTCTACTTCTTCATTGGCGCGTTCATCTTCTGGGCGCTGTTCGAACAGGCCGGCACGTCGCTGACCCTCTTCGCGGAGCGGCACACGGCGACCCACGTGGGCGGGCTGGAAGTCCCCTCGTCGTGGTATCAATCGGCCAATCCGATCTTCGTCATCGCCTTGGCGCCGCTCTTCGCGCTCCTCTGGACGCGCCTGGGTGACCGGCAGCCGTCGAGTCCGATGAAGTTCACCCTGGGTCTGGTCTGCCTCGCACTCGCCTTCGGCCTGATGGTGCCGGCGGCGCAGCTGGCGATGCAGGGGCGGGTCAGCCCGCTGTGGCTGCTTGGTCTGTATTTCCTGCAGACGATCGGAGAGATGCTTTTGAGCCCGGTCGGGTTGAGCACATTCACCAAGATCGCCCCGCGACATTTGGTGGGCGCCATGCTGGGCATCTGGTTCCTCGGGGCCGCCTTCGGCAACAAGTTCGCGGGAGTTCTCGCCGCGCAATTCGGCGAGGGGGAGGCGGGGCAGCTGGATCGCTTCTTCGGGCAACAGGCGCTCGCGGTTCTCGCGGCGGCGGGAATCTTCCTGGCCTTGGTCCCGTGGGTCCGGCGGCGGATGGGTGGAGTCCGCTGAACTCGAGCCCCCGTTCCGATGACGCTGCGTTCCTGGTTCGCCACCCCGATCTACGCCGCCCCGCTGCAGCCGCGCGGTGGGGAGCGGTTGCGCGCCGACCTGGAGGACGAATGCCGCCGCTTGCGGGACTTTGACGCCGCAGGGCGACGCTGGTCCGCTCGCCACTATCCCGGAGGGTACACCAGCTATGCCTCGATGAACGAGCTGCACCGCTTCTCCAGCACGTTCGCCACCTTGGAGCGGCGCCTGCTGCCGCATGTCCGCCGCTTCGCCCGTGAACTCGAGTTCGACCTGGGCGGGCGCGCCCTGCGTCTGACCGACCTGTGGGTGAACATCATGCCGCCGACCGCGGCCCATTCGCTCCACCTCCACCCGCTGTCCTGCATCAGCGGCACCTATTATGTTGCGACCCCGCGGGGCTGCCCGGGGCTGAAGTTCGAGGACCCACGCCTGGACCGCTTCATGGCCGCGCCGCCGCGAAAGGCGGAGGCGTCCCCGGCGCGGCGAACGCACGTGATGTATCCGGCGAAGGCGGGCTCGGTGATCCTGTTCGAGAGCTGGCTACGCCACGAGGTGGTGACCAACCGGGTCGACGCCGAGCGGATCAGCATCAGTTTCAACTTCAACTGGGCTTGAGCGCAGGTGAATGAGCGGCGGCGGCCTGCGTCCGCCACCGTCGGCCCGCTACCGACCGCGGCGCCGGGCACCCTTCGCGGCCGCCGGGCGGACGGGCCGCAACGCCGGGGCCGCTCCCCGGGTGTGCCGTCCCGACTTCAGGGCATCGATCTGGTCGCGCAGCACGGCCGCCCGCTCAAACTCAAGGCGGTTGGCCGCTTCCTGCATCTCCTCTTCGAGCTCGGCGATCACGGCCGCCGCATCGTCGACCGTCTCGGCCACCACCGGCTCCGCCTCGCGACGCCCGGTGCCATCGAATACGTGGAGGCTCGCCTGCGCGGCCCGCCGCACACTCTGCGGGGTGATTCCGTGCTCCCGATTGAAGGCCAACTGTTTTTCCCGCCGGTACGCCACCGCGGCGAGGGTGCGCCGGATCGAATCCGTCTGCTGGTCGGCGTAGAAGATTACCCGACCCTTCTCATGCCGCGCCGCCCGGCCGGCCGTCTGAATGAGCGAGGTCTCACTGCGGAGGAATCCCTCCTTGTCCGCATCCAGCACCACCACCAGCGCCACCTCCGGAAGATCGAGGCCCTCGCGCAGCAGGTTAATGCCGATCAAAACATCAAAGTTTCCCAGTCGGAGGTTGCGGAGGATTTCGACCCGCTCGATCGCGTCGATGTCCGAATGGAGGTACTCCACCCGGATCCCGGCCTCCCGCAGGTAGCTGGTCAGGTCCTCCGCCAGCCGCTTGGTCAGAGTCGTGACCAACACCCGTTCGCCAGCAGCCGCGGCGGCGCGCGCCTCGGCGATCAGGTCCTCCACCTGGCCGCGCGTCGGGCGCAGCGTGATCTCGGGGTCGAGGAGGCCGGTCGGGCGCACCAGCTGTTCCGCGACCACCGTGGAATGCTTCAATTCGTAGGGCCCGGGCGTGGCAGAAACATAGACCAACTGGCCGGAAGCCGCCTCGAACTCGGCGAAGTTCTGCGGCCGGTTATCGAGGGCTGAGGGCAGCCGGAAGCCGAAGTCGACCAGCGTGGTTTTCCGAGCTCGGTCGCCATTATACATCCCGCCGATCTGCGGGAGCGTCACGTGGCTCTCGTCGGCAAACAACAGGAAGTCGCGGGGAAAGAAATCCAGCAGGCAGAACGGCCGCTCGCCCGGCGGCCGACCGGTCAGGTGGCGCGAGTAGTTCTCAATGCCGTTGCAGAAACCCATCTCCTGCAGGAGCTCGAGATCGTATTCGGTGCGCATCCGAATCCGCTGCGCCTCCAGCAGCTTCCCGGCGCGTTCGAACTCCGCCACCCGCTCGTCCAACTCGCGCCTGATGCCAGCGATCGCGGGCTCCAGCTTGCCGCGGCTGGTGACGTACTGGTTCGCCGGATAAAGGTCGAATTGCTCCAGGCTCCGCCGGACCTGGCCCGTCAGCGGATCAAACTCCTGCAGGCCCTCGATCTCGTCCCCGAAGAATTCCACCCGGAGGCCGTGTTCCAGGTAGGCGGGCATGATGTCGACCACGTCCCCCCGCACCCGGAAGCGGCCCGGCTTGAGCTCCAGGTCGTGGCGCTCGTAGAGGTTCTCCACGAGCCGCTCGAGCAGGCGATGGCGCTCCAAGCCGGCGCCACGGCGCAGCGGGATCATCAAAGAGCTGAACTCCTGGGGGGAACCAAGGCCGTAGATGCAGGAGACGCTGGCCACCACGATCACGTCGCGCCGCGAAACGAGCGAGCTGGTGGCCGCCATCCGCAACCGCTCGATCTCCTCGTTGATCGCCGAATCCTTCTCGATGAAGGTATCGCTCGAGGGGATGTAGGCCTCCGGCTGGTAATAATCGTAGTAGCTGACGAAGTACTCGACCGCGTTGTGCGGGAAGAAGTGCTTGAACTCCGAGTACAGCTGGGCGGCGAGGGTCTTGTTGTGGGAGAGGATCAGCGCCGGCCGTTCGAGGCGCGCGATGACGTTGGCCATCGTGAACGTCTTACCGGAGCCGGTGACGCCGAGGAGCGTCTGGTGGCGGTTCCCCGCGCGGATCGAATCCACCAGCCGCTGGATGGCCTGGGGCTGGTCGCCCCGGGGCTCGTACTCGGACTGGAGTTGGAACAGCATCGCGGCCGGTCACTCAGGCCGGTTCCCGGTGGGAGGCAAGCGGGTGAATTGCGGGTTGACAGGTCGGAGGCCGGCTTCAGGGTCTCCCTTCCTCTTTTCAATGAGCACCACCGAGCAGAAGCAGCAGACTCCCACCCCGGCCGAGATCCCCTTCACCCAGCCGCAGGCGATGGTTCGTTACGTCACCGACACTGGCAAGATCTTGCCCCGCAAGTACACCGGCCTGTGCGCGAAGCACCAGCGGGCGGTCACCAAGACCATTAAGCAGTCGCGCAACATGCTGCTCGCGCAGTAAGCGCCTGTCCGTCGCGGGCGCCGCCCGCGATTCCTCCACAAGCCGGAGCCCCTCACGGGCCCGGCTTGTTGCGTTTCGTCCCCAAGCTGAGGGGTCCCGAGCGATTCACGGTGGACGCCACCCCCGGCCGTGGATTGGCTCCTGCGCACGCTGATGAACACCCCGCTGCGCCCGCTCCGGCTCCTGCTGCCCCTCTTGCTTACACTCCTCCTGCCGGCCGCCGGCCAAACCCCGCCCGGCGCGAGCGGCTCGATCGCGGGCCGCGTGACCAACGCCGCCGGCGACACCTTCCTGGAGCGCGTGCGGGTGACGGTCGAAGGCACGTCCCTCGAGACGTTCACCGACGCCGGCGGCGCCTACCGCCTCGACGGGGTGCCCGCGGGCGCCGTCCGCGTCCGGCTGTGTTCCACGGGGCTCGCGGTGCAGTCAGCGCCGGGCTCGGTCGTCGCTGGCCACTCCGCCC
>JBEDEF010000492.1:0-4811 GCA_041175845.1 Verrucomicrobiota bacterium | reverse complement strand
CACCACCCGGCTCTTCGAGCGCCACGGGATGGTCAATGTTGGGTACTGGGTGGCCGCCGACGCCAAGGACGGCGGCAGCGACAAGCTCATCTATCTCCTCCGCCACCGCAGCCGCGAGGCGGCCAAGGCTTCCTGGCAGGCCTTCGTCGCCGACCCGGACTGGAAGGCCGTCGCCAAGGCCACCGAGGCGGCGGGCAAGATCGTCGCTGGCATCGAGTCGGTGTTCCTGGCGAACACCGATTTCACCGCGCCGATGGACGCCGGCAACGGCGGCGCCGAGCGGGTCTTCGAGCTGCGCACCTACGTCGCCGCCCCCGGCAAGCTACCAGGTCTGGACGCCCGCTTCCGCGACCACACCCGCGCCATCTTCGCGCGCCAAGGGATGACCAACCTCGGTTACTTCCACCCGGTTGATGCCGACAAGGGTGCCGGTACCACGCTGATCTACTTCCTCGCGTATCCGAGCCGCGACGCGGCCGCCGCCGCCTGGAAGGGCTTCCGTGAGGACGCCGCCTGGGTGAAGGCCCGCACGGAGTCGGAGAAGGACGGCAAGCTCACCGCCAAGGTGACGTCGGTTTACCTGAAGCCGACGGACTTCTCGCGGATCCGCTGACGGGCTCCGCCCGCCCAGAATCGCGTCGACTCCCGCCGCCGGTCCCGCCAATGATCGGGCTTCCGGCGGCGTCGCGGGTCAGGTTCGGCCCGATCCGCCGCCGGTTCCCGCACCTGACCACCATGAAACGCACCTCGCTCCCTCCGCCCGCGTTCCGGGCGCTCCCGGCGGCTCTCCGCCTTGGCCTGCTGGCCCTCCTCGCCGCCGGCGCCGCCTTCGCCCAGGCCACCGGCTCGATCTCCGGCTCGGTCGTCAGCACCGCCACTCGCAACGCCCTCCAGGGCGCCACCGTGACCCTCCCCGCGCAGGGCCGCACGGACTTTTCCGACAACGCGGGCGCGTTCCTGCTGCAGGGCGTCACCCCGGGCACGCTGGAACTGGTCGTCGCCTACACGTCTTTCGAGGAACGGCGCGTCACCGTCACCGTCCGCGCCGGCGAGACCGCGCGGGTGGAGGTCGAGATGAAGCCTTCCCAGGCCGTGGTGATGGACCGCTTCACCGTCGCCACCGTGCGCGAGGGCCAGTCGTTGGCCATCACCGAGCAGCGCAATGCCCTCAACGTGAAGAACGTCACCGCGCTCGACGAGTGGGGCGTGCTGCCCACCCAGAACGTCGGCGAACTCGTCTCCCGGATGCCCGGCATCACCTTCACCACCGACGCGGACAACCTGATCAACAACGTGAGCATCGGCGGTCTCCCCGCGAGCTACACCCGGCTCAATATCGACGGCATGTCGTCGACTGGCGTCGGTGGCGACGGCCGCACCGCCACGCTGCATTCCTTCTCGGGCTCGATGTACGAGCAGGTCGAGATCATCGCCGGCCAGACGCCGGACAAGCGCGCCGACTCCCTCGGCGGCCAGCTCAACCTGAAGACCCGCTCGCCCCTCGCGATGGCCGAGCGCCGCCGTTTTTCCTACACCGCCAGTGGCCGCTACTTCCCGTCCTGGTCCAAGCGGAACTTCGCCGTCTCCGAGCGTCCGCTCCGGCCCGACTTCAGCGCGGCCTACACCGAGGTGTTCAACGTGGGCCAGGGCGTCCGCAACCTCGGCATCGCCGTCACCGCCTCCTTCCAGGAGGTGCTCAATCCGCACGATTGGGATATCCTCCTCTACGAGTCCACCGCCAACCCGGTGGCCCAGCTGCGTGACTACACGCGGATGAGCGGCCTCAACGACCGCTTCCTCTCCGCGGTCAGCGCCCGCGTCGACTACAAGCTCTCTGAGGCGACGCGCGTCTCGTTCCGCTTCCTCTACAATGCGGGTTCGGAGCCGTTCTTTACCTACACCGCGGTCAACCCGTGGATCGCGAGCAACCTCACGGTCAATTCCCCGACCAACCCCAACGGCGGCATCCGCGAGGGCTATACCGCGAAGCGCATCGAGATGCTCCCGGTGAACAACACCACGCTGCAGCCCGGCGGCGTCGCGGTCGGCGCCTCCCAGATGCGGCTCAACCCGCAGCGCTACTCCTTCACCAGCAAGAACCCGACCGGCACGCTCGCCTTCGAGCATAATTGGGGCCGCCTCCGGGTCGACCACGCGTACCGCTGGAGCAACACGCACTGGAACTCCGGCGCCGGCCGCAAGCGCGAGAACGGCACGGTCTCGATGCGCACCCGCGACGCGATCGGCTTCATCCTCGATTACAGCGATCCCGCCGGCCAGACGTTCTTCCCCACGGGCGGCGCCAGCGTCTACAGCGCCGCCAGCTATACGCCGTTCGTCACCGCCAACGCCTCCGCCGCCCAGCCCGTGCCGCAGACGTCGGTGGTGTTCAATAAGCGCGACACCGTGACCGACACCAACGAGGTCACCGCCAACCTGAACGCCGCCTACACGCTGGCCACCGCGGTGCCCATCACCCTCAAGGCCGGCCTCGAGTCGGTGAACCGCCGCGTCAACAACCGCCAGGTCTACCCGCGCCGTTGGTATGGCGTCGTGGGCTCGGTGCTGCCGACCGACGGCCTGATGCCGCTCACCGAATTCGAGCGCCAGAATGGTGGCCGCCGCCTGCCGGTGGTCGATCCCGCCGCCATCAGCACCACGCTGGGCAACTCCGCGCTGTGGTATGAGGACGTGAACTTCACCGCCACCTCCCAGTACACGAACCGCCGCATCCTGGAGGAGGGCGTCGACTCCGCCTATGCCCAGGGGACGGTGCGCCTCGGTGCCCTCACGGTCCTCGGCGGCGTCCGGCGCGAATGGGTGTCCACCGACACGTTCACCTACTTCCGCGCCCGCACGACCCCCATCGCCACGGAGCCAGACCACTTCAAGCGCGCCGCGCTCGACTTCCAGCGGCTGTCCAAGGACGGCGAGTACGCGAAGGCCTTTCCCAGCCTGCACCTCGCGTACGACATCACCGCCAACCTGAAGGCCCGCGCCAGCTGGTCCACCAGCTACGGCCGCGCGCCCCTCGCCTCGCTCATCGCCGCCGCCACGGCGAATGATGCGGCCCGCACGGTCACGATGGGCAACCCGGACCTGCAGCCCCAACTCGGCCGCAACCTCGACCTCAAGCTCGAGTACTATCACCGCGACGGCACGATTTCGGTACGCGGCTACCGCAAGGAGATCTCCGATTACATCGGGCCTTCCGGCCGCTCTGGCGAGGTGATCGGCGGTGGCACCGATAACGGCTTCGACGGCCTCTACGAAGGCTACGAGATCGTGCAGGCGCGTAATCTAGGAACCGCCCTGTACCGCGGCCTTGAGGTCGACTTCCGGCAGCGTCTCTCGTTCCTGCCCGGCGCCTTCCGCGGACTCACCGTGCGCGCCAACTACACCTACCTGCGTTCGCAGGGCAATTTCGGTGCCACCACCGCGATCGCCAACGGCAACCTCGGCGGCTTCATCCCGAAAGCCTACAACGTCGGCCTGCTCTACGCCTACGGCAACTTCGGCGCCTCATTCGACGTGAACTACACTGGCGCCTGGCCGGTCCTGAACGTCAGCACGGCCGCCCCGCAGACCAACCGCTTCCGCGAGCCGTGGCGCGTGATGAACACCGGCGTGACTTACCGCTTCCGCCGCGACACCACGGCCTTCCTCAGCGTAAACAACCTCGCCGAGGCGGGCCGCCGGGAGTACATCTTCAACCCGACGCGGGTCCGCTCCAACTGGGTGATCCCGCGCACGCTGAAGTTCGGTATCACCGGCCAATTCTGAGGCCGCCGGCCCGACGATCCAGCCTCCGTCTCCTTCCGGGCGGCCCTTGGGGGCCGCCCGTTTTGCTTTCGGCCCAGGTTCGCTCCGAAGGTGGTTGGAAGTGAGGTAAGGCGCTGGCAGGAGCCAAATTGACAATCAGACCAGGGCTGGTCTGGTTGGGTGCAATGAAACTCGTCAACATCCAGGCCGCGAAGACGCATCTTTCCCGTCTGGTCGAGGAGGTGGTGGCCGGCGAGGAGGTGGTGCTCGCGAAGTCGGGCAAGCCGCTGGTGCGGCTGGTGCGCTACGCCCAACCACGGTCGCGGCGGACCCCCGGGGCCCTCGCCGGGCAGTTCTGGGAGGCCCCGGATTGCTGGGCGCCAGGTCCGAGCGAGCTCGAGGCTTCGATCGAGGCGCCCTTGCTGCTGGAGCCGCCCGCGCCGGCTCTCGCACCTCGGCTGCCGCGCCGGTTGTTGATCGATTCCCACGTGGTGGTCTGGTGGCTGTGCGCGCCCGAACGGCTGACTGCTGAGACCCGGAACCTGATCAGTTCCCCCGATCACGAGGTGTTCCTCAGTGCGGCCACGGTGTGGGAGCTCGGGCTCAAGCTCGCCCGCAGCAAGCTCAAGCTCCAGGAGGCCTACGCGGGCACGCTGCTCGCGGACGGCTGGCGGGAACTGCCGGTGACCATCGCCCACGGAGCTCGCGCCGTGCACCTGCCGCCGCTGCACGCCGATCCGTTCGACCGCCTCCTGGTGGCGCAGGCCCTCGAGGAGGAGCTGGTGCTGGTGACGGCCGACCGCATTTTGGCGGCCTATCCGATTCGAACCCAGATCGCCTGAGGGCTCCTTGAAGCGATGCCGTCGTCCCTGTTTCCCTCCGTTAAGCCCAGCGTTCGCACCGGGGGTCGCGTCGGCCTCGTGCAACGGGCGCGTTGGATGCTCGGGCTCGGGATGGCCGGCTGGGCCGGCGTGGGGGCGGGGGAACCCTCCGCGGCGGCGCCGCCGCTGCCGCCAGCGGTCGCGGCGTGGGTCGGGGCGGAGGAAAGT
>JBEDEF010000491.1:0-2899 GCA_041175845.1 Verrucomicrobiota bacterium | reverse complement strand
ATTCTCGACACCTTCGGCAGTTCGCTCCGCGCGTTCGATGTCGCGGAGGTGCGCGGGTTCGCCCTCTGCGGTGCGGATCGCGTCTGGCATTGGGCTAGCGGTAAGATTCTCGGCACTGATCGGGTCGAGGTTTCCAGCGCCCAGGTGGCCGCGCCGGTGGCCGTCCGGTACGCGTGGGCGGACAATCCGGTCTGCAACCTTTACTCGGCCGACGGCTTGCCTGCGACGCCCTTCCGCTCGGACGATTTCCCGCTCACGACCGCACCGAAGCCCGCCGCGAAATAGCCGCCCGTGAAGCCCGGGATCGAGGTCCTGCTGGCGTCTCGCCTGGACCTTTTGCGCGGCCGCCGGGTGGGATTAGTCACTAATCCCACGGCGGTCGACGCCCGTCTCCGCTCCTCGGCGGAGCTCCTCCGCGCTCATCCTGAGGTAAACCTTGTTGCGCTCTATGGCCCGGAGCACGGCGTGCGAGGCGACGCCCAGGCCGGAGAGTATGTTCCATTTTACCGAGATCCTCATTTCGGATTGCCGGTTTTCAGCCTCTACGGAGAGACCCAGCGGCCGCCCGCAGATATGCTCACCCGCATCGATGCGTACATGCGAGAGTACGACACCCGTCACGAAGGGAAAACCGTCGAGCCCCGGATGCTGGAATCAATCGAGGTCATGGTCTTCGACCTGCAAGATGTTGGGACCCGCGTCTACACGTATCTCGCGACGATGGCCTACGCGATGCAAGCCGCCGCCGAGGCGGGTATTCCTTTCGTGGTACTCGACCGCCCCAACCCGATCACCGGCGCCGCGATGGAAGGCCCGATCCTCCGCTTCCCTCAGTACAGCTCCTTCATCGGCCTGTACCCCGTTCCGCTCCGTCACGGGATGACCGCCGGCGAACTCGCCCTCCTGTTCAACGCCCGGTTCCTGCCGCGGCCCGTCGACCTCACGGTCGTGCCGCTGGACGGTTGGGACCGCGCGGACTGGTTTGAAGCCACCGGGCTACCCTGGGTCCTGCCGTCGCCCAATCTGCCTTCGGTGGACGCGGCCGTGGTTTACCCCGGACAGGTGATGCTCGAGGGGACGACGCTCTCGGAGGGCCGGGGCACGACGCGCCCTTTCGAACTCTGCGGCGCCCCGTGGGTGGATGGATACATGCTAGCGCGGGACCTTAACGCATTGGACCTCCCCGGAGTTGGTTTCCGCGAGGCTTGGTTCACGCCAACGTTTTCCAAGTTCGCCGGCCAGCGCTGTGGAGGCGTGCAACTACACGTGCGCGACCGCGAGGCCTTCCGCCCGGTCCTGACCACCATCGCGCTGCTCGCGGAGGTGCGCCGGCGCGGCGGTGACCGGCTGGAATTTCACGCCGATTATTTCGACCGGGTGCTTGGCCACGCGCGGGTACGCCAGGGTCTCCTGGCCGGAGTGCCCGCCACCACGCTGGCCGCAGAATGGCAGCCGGAACTGCGCGCCTTCGCCGAACTACGCGCGGACTACCTGCGGTACTGATTCTGAAGACGGACGCGCTTCAGTAACGCGCGAGGGAGGAGTCGAGCTCAACGGCCCACGCCTCGATGCCGCCGGCGATATTACTGACTGAATCGAACCCCTGCTGCCGCAGGTAGCGGGTCACGTGCAGACTGCGACTGCCATGGTGACAGAGGATCAGCAGGTGCCGGTCGCGCGGCAGGTCCGTGAGCCGCTCGGGAATTCGTCGCATTGGGATATGCTCTGCCCCTGCGATTCGGCAGATCTCCAATTCATGGGGCTCGCGGACATCGATGATGCTGACCCGATCGGGATCCTGGCGGAGCAGGTCACGTGCATCTGTGACGGAGAGTTCGAGCGGGAAGGGTTCGGGCATAGCGGGGGCAGGGTGGTGCGCGGTGCAGACCGGCGCATAGCGTGCAGGCTCGAGGCGGCGAATGACGGGGGCCTGACCACACACCGCACAGCAGGGGTCCCGGGCTAGCGTCAGTATCTGGAAACGCTGGGCCAAGGCGTCGTGCACAAGCAGGCGACCGCGCAGAGGCTCCCCCGCGCCCGTGACGAGCTTGATCGCCTCCAGTGCCTGCAGGCTGCCGATGACGCCGCAGAGCGCGCCGATGACCCCCGCCTCGCCGCACGAGGGTACCGCGCCGGCCGGCGGCGGCTGCGGGAAAAGACAGCGATAACACGGCCCACCACGCGCCGGATCAAACACGCTAAGTTGGCCGTCGAAGCGGAAAACGTTGCCGTGGACCAGCGGCCGACCCGAAAGGACCGCCGCATCATTGTTCAGGTAGCGGCTGGCAAAGGTGTCCGTTCCGTCGACGATGACATCGTAGCGCGCAAACAGGGCGAGTGCAGTCTCAGGCTGGACGCCATCCGGGTGAGCGCGAAGCTGAATGCCCGGATTGACCGCCCGCAGGCGCCGGAGCGCCGACTCAACCTTGGGTGCGCCCACGTCGCTATCCGCATGCAGCAGTTGGCGCTGTAGGTTGTGCCGTTCGACCCGATCGAAATCGGCGACACCGAGGGTGCCCACGCCCGCAGCGGCGAGGTAAAGCGCCGCCGGGCTGCCGAGACCGCCCGCCCCCACCACCAAAATTCGGGCCGCCGCCAGCTTGCGTTGACCCTCCACTCCGATCTCCGCCAGGGACAAATGGCGCCCGTACCGAGCGAGATCGGCCGGAGAGAGCTCGGGCGGCGGTTGCATCGTGCTACGCAAGGCTGATGCGGCAGGTCCGCAAATGAAATTGCGCCGCTGCGGCGCTGGGTCCGGAATCCGCGCGATGCGCTTCCTCGGGATTGACTACGGTACCCGCCGGATCGGCCTCAGTTTCGGAGACGAACTGGGCGTGGCGACGCCCTTGCCGGCTCTCGTGGAGGCGGATTCCATCCGACGCTGGGACACGCTGCTAGC
>JBEDEF010000490.1:0-4259 GCA_041175845.1 Verrucomicrobiota bacterium | reverse complement strand
GGAGAACCGGTGCCACTGCCCGAAGGCACCGACCAGACTTATCCTTACCGCGCCCACGCCGAGTACGTCTTCGCCGCCGGCTTTGAATGCCCCGGCGGGGTGGTCGCCTACGACCCGCGCGAGGGCGCAGCTGGTTGGCGTAGCTTTGTTCCGCCCGTGACCGAGGCGGAGCGGGTCTGGTGCGGGGCCCGTCCGCGCGAGGGCGAAGACTTGGCCGGATTGTCGGCGTGGCTGGCTGCACGACACGGCCGGAGCATCGCCGTCCTCGGCGCCCCCGTGCCCGGGGTGACCGCCGACGCGGCCGCGACGGAAGCGGCCCGCCTGGCCTGCGCGGAAGTCCGGCGCCCAAAGGACGCCCACGAACTGGACCTACTCGGACGGGCCGTCACCGCCACCTCCGCGGGCTTCGCGCGGCTGCCGGAACTCATCCGCCCGGGCGTCACCGAGCGTACGCTCCAGATCGAGCTCGAAGCCGCGTTCCAGCACGCGGGCGCGGACCGCACGGGGTACGGAACGATCGTTGGCGCCGGCCCGAACGCGGCAGTGCTCCACTTTGAGCCCTCCGCCCGCGCCGTCTCCCCTGGGGATTTCGTCCTGGTGGATGCCGGCGCCGAGGTGCAGCGCTACGTGGCGGACGTCACCCGCACCTATGTCGCGGGAACCCCGACCGGATTCCAGCGGGACCTGCACTCCGTCGTGCGGCAGGCGCAGGAACGCGCCATTGCCCGGTGCGTGCCCGGCGCCGAGTGGAAGCAGATCCATCTCGCCGCCGCGGTGGACCTGACCGCGGGGCTCGTCGCGATGGGCATCCTCCGCGGGCAGCCGGAGTCGCTGGTAGAGGAAGAGGTCCACGCGCTCTTCTTCCCCCACGGCCTCGGCCACCTGGTCGGCCTCGGCGTGCGCGACGCCAGCGGGCTAGCGCGCGGCCGCACCCGCGATCCGCGGCCGAGCCTGCGCTCCCTGCGGATGGATCTGCCCCTCGCGGAGGGCTTCGTGGTGACCGTTGAGCCCGGCCTCTACTTCATCCCCGCGCTCCTGCAGGATCCCGCGCGGCGGGAACGCCATCGGGGAACCGTCAACTGGACCCTGGTGGACGCGCACCTCGGGATCGGCGGCGTTCGCATCGAGGACGACGTCTTGGTGCGCGTAGGAGGGCCGGAGGTCCTCACGGCGGGAATTCCGAAAGCGCTGGCTTGAGCCGCAAGCGCTCAGCCCGAGGCGGCGAGGCGGCCCAGGACTTAGCCTCCAGGCAGGAACCAGAGACTTTCGGCGGGGAACTCGACCGCCACCTCGGCACCCACCGCAAAATCAGCCGCGGTCCCGTCCCTACCCGGATGCACGGCGGTCAGCGTCAACCCACTCGCGTTGTGCAGCGCGATCCGCAGGTGCTCACGATCCCCGCGGAACTCCACCGCTTCGATGCGGGCCTGGACCGTAGTCCGGGAGTCGGCCGGACCGCTATCGCGCCACGCGCGAAGTCGCAGCTGTTCTGGCCGCAGGACCGCCCGGGTACTCCGCTGGCCCGCGGGCCAGCGTTCCGCGGGGACGAGTAGCTCCCAACCTCCGGCGAGCCGAACCGCAACCCGGTCCGCCGTGCCACCGGTGCGCTCGGCCGGGACCAGGTTCGCATGTCCCACGAAATCGGCGACGAAGGCCGTTGCCGGCCGATGGTAGATCTCCCGGGGCGAGCCCACCTGCTCGACCGCGCCCGAATTCAGCACGACGATCCGGTCGCTCAGCGCCAGCGCCTCGTCTTGATCGTGTGTCACCAACACGAAGGTCATCCCCAGGCGCCGCTGCAGGGCTTGCAGTTCGGCGCGCATTGACTGCCGCAGCTTCGCGTCCAGCGCCGAAAAGGGCTCGTCGAGGAGGAGCACCTGCGGCCGGCACACCACCGCGCGGGCGACCGCGACCCGCTGGCGCTGGCCCCCGGAGAGCTCGTGCGGGAAGCGTTCCCCGAGGCCCTCGAGCGCGACCAGCGCGAGGGCCTCGTCCACCCGCCGGCCGATTTCCGCCCGGGGGACACCCCGCATGCGCAGGCCGAACGCCACGTTGCCGCGCACAGACAGATGCGGAAACAGGGCGTAGCCCTGGAACACCTGGTTCACCGGGCGAAGATGCGGCGGAACCGCGGTGATGTCCTCGCCGCCCAGCCGGATCCTGCCGGCGGTCGGCGCCTCGAAGCCCGCAATCATCCGAAGGAGCGTCGTCTTGCCGCAGCCGGAGGGCCCGAGCAGCGTCAGGAACTCGCCGGCCGCGATCGTCAGGTGGACCTCGCGGACGGCGGTGACCGCACCGTAGCGCTTGCCCACGCCGTCGAGCTCGATCCGAGCGCTCATCGGCGGAGGGCGCCGCGCGGCCGGAAGGCCCGCAGCAGCAGCTGGGAGACCAGGAACAGCCCGAGCAGGGCCACGCCGAGGGCGGCCCCGAACGGCCAGTCCCGGGCCTGGAGGAACTGATTCTGGATGACGTTGCCGATGAGCGGGACCCGCGCGCCGCCGAGCAGGTCGGTGACGGCGAACATCGCCACGGCGGGCACGAAGACCAGGGTGACCCCGGCGGCGATGCCCGGCAGCGTGAGCGGCAGGATCACCGTGGGAAAGACCCGCCACGGCCCGGCGCCGAGGTCGTGCGCGGCCTCGATGAGGGCGCCGTCCAGCTTTTCGACGCTCGCATACACCGGCAGAATCAGGAACGGCAGGTAGGAATAGACGAGCCCCGTCACCACCGCCGCGGGCGTGTAGAGCATCCCCAGCGGGGCCCACGCGGGCTGGAGCCAGGCTACCAGCGCGTTCAGCAACCCTTCCTCGCGGAGGATCGCCATCCAGGCGTAGGTACGAACGAGGAAGCTGGTCCAGAAGGGTACCAGCACCAGCAGGAGTAGGAGCTCCCGCACGCGCGGCGCGGCTCGCGCGAGGTGGTACGCGACCGGATACCCGATGAGGAGGCAGAGCACCGTCGTGAGGGCGGCGAAGCCGAGCGATCGCAGGAAGATCCGTAGGTAGACCGGATCCAGCAGCCGCGCGTAGTTTTCCAGCGAGAAGCCCCACAGCACCTGGCCGAACTCGTCGCGCTCCCCGAAGCTGCAGCCGAGCAGCAGCAGGGCTGGCAGTACCACGAAGAGCGCCAGCCACGCGAGCAGCGGCGTGAGCAGCAGCCAGGCGAAGGCACCGGGCCGGGCGCCCGGCGCGCGCGCTTCGGGGGGCGGGGTCAAGGATGGGCGCGCCTCACTTGGCGCTCTTGAGGTCGGTCACCAGCCGGTCGATGTCCGCGGCGGCGCGGCCGATGTCGCGGAAACTCTCGAGCTTGCCGCCCTGCGGGTAGCTGGCCGGGTTGGCGAGCTCGTCCGGCGTGAGGAGGCGGCGTGCGGCGAGGTTCGGGTTGGTGTAGGGGAACGCGGCCGAAATCTGGCGCGAGACCTCGGGGCGAAGGATGTAGTCGATGAACCGGTGCGCCGCGGCGACGTTCCGCGCCCCGGCCGGAATGGCGAGCACGTCGACGAACTGATGGGCGCCCTCCGCGGGCAGGATGTACTGGAACTTGCGCTGCTCGCGCCAGAGCAGCGCGGCCTCGCCGCTCCACACGACCCCGAGGTCCACGTCGCCGTTGAGCAGCGCGGTCTTGGGGCTGTCGGAGTCGAATACCTTCACCAGCTTGATCCATTCGGCGAGGAGCGGCCGGGCGCGGGCGAGGCTGGCGGCGTCGACCGTGTTGACCGGAAGGCCGAGCGCGTAGAGGGCCCAGGAGACGAGCTCGCGGCTGTCGTTGACCACGACGATGCGGTCCCGGTGGGCGGCCTGGAAGACGTCGCGGTAGCCGCGCACCGGGGTCTTCACCTTCTCGGTGTTCACCACGATGCCGACGCTGCCGCTCATGTAGGGCACGGTGTAGCGGCCCTCCGGGTCGTGCGCGCGGCCGGTGAACTCCGGGGCGAGGTTGCCGAGGCCGGTCAGGCGGGCGCGATCCAGCGGCTGGAGCAGCTTGCGGCGGATCATCGCCTCGGCGGTGTAGTCGCTCGGTTGCACGAGGTCGTAGCGGCCGCCGCCGGCCACCAGCTTCGCCAGCATCTCCTCGTTCGAGGAATAGGTCTCGAAGTTGACCTTGATGCCGGTCTCGCGGGTGAAGCCCTCGAGCACGGGCTGCGGGACATATTCGGACCAGCCGAACAGGTTGAGTTCACCAGCGCCGCGGACGGCAACCGGAAGGAGCGCGAGCAACAGGGCGGCTAGGCGCCCCGGGAGGGTGGGGATCTTGAGTTT
>JBEDEF010000489.1:0-3990 GCA_041175845.1 Verrucomicrobiota bacterium | reverse complement strand
TCGTCGACCCGCGTTCGGGGCGGCCGGTGGCCCACGGGTGCCGGCAGGCCACCGTCGTGGCCGCAACCTGCCTGCAGGCGGGCGTGCTTTCGACCACGGCGTTTGTCCTGGGAATTCCGCGGGGCGTGGAATTCATCCAATCGTTCCCCGGCGCGGAGGGCCTGCTCGTGGGCGAACAGACCCGGGCGCAGACGCGGGGCTTTTTCCATTATGTCGCGACTTGAACTGAGCCTGCTGGCCGCCACGGCCTGCGCGGCGGTGTCCCTGCACGGGGCGATCCAGCCCGGCGACCGCTTTCCCGAATTGACGGGCGACGACCTGCCGCGCCTTGCCGGCGAGGCCCTGCCGGAACGGACCGGACGGGTGGTGCTGGTGGACTTCTGGGCCTCGTGGTGCGGGCCGTGCAAGGCGGCGTTCCCGGTGCTGGACCAACTGCACCGCGACTATGCCGCCCAGGGCCTGGTGGTCGTGGGCGTGGGCGTCGACGAGAAGCCGGCCGCGGCGGCGGACTTCGTGCGGCGGCTGGCGCCGACCTTTCCGGTAGTGCACGACCGGGCGCAACGGTTGGTGCGGGCCGTGGCGGTGCCGACGATGCCAACCAGCTATCTCCTCGGCCGCGACGGCCGGGTGCGTTTCCTCCACCGCGGATTCCACGGCGAGCGCTCCGCGCGCGAGCTGCGGATCCAGATCGAAGCCCTGCTCGCCGAAAAGCCCTGATCATGCGCCGCCTCCTCCCGCTCCTCGCCGCCCTCGTCCTGCTCGGTTCCGGTTGCGCCGGCCCCAACCTCGTGCGTGTCCAGCCCTGGGAACGCGCCACCCTGTCGTCCTACGCCCTGCGGCCCGACCGGGACCCGCTCCATACCACGATGATGGAGCACACCTTCTTTTCCCGCGAAGCGGCGGCCGGCGGCCGGGGCGTCGGCGGCAACGGCTGCGGTTGCAATTGAACGGCGCCAGCTTTTTCTCCCCGCCATGTTGCCCCTCCCGACCTTTCTCACCCGTCACCCGTTTTTCACGCTCCCTGGATTGGTGCTGATGACCCTCCTGCAGCGGGCCCCGGCCGTGCGGCCGGCGGTGGCGGCGGCGGAGGCCCTCGTGCTGCGCTCCCCGCTTGGGCAAATGCTCAAGGGGGCATTCACGGTCGCCGGTCTGGGCGCGATGCATTCGCGGGCGGGCGCGACCACGTTCGTCCGTAATCCCGCCGCCAATCCGCTGCCGGGCAACGTCGGCGCGCCGCTCTCGATGACCTTCACCTATACGGGCACCCCGAGCGCGCCGCAGTACTTCCGAGTGACGGGAGACCTTCCGCCGGGCCTGCGGTTCACGCCCGGGCTGAATAATGGGGTGGTCATCTCGCGCAATCCGGTCATCAGCGGCACCCCGACTCAGGCGGGCCTCTACACCATCTTTGTCCAAGGCTTTGGGACGGGCGGCAACGGGCCCCTCGAACCCATCCGGTTCACGATCACGGATGGTTCGCCGCCCGTGCCGCCGAGCATCACTCAACAACCGACGAGCCAGACTACTCTCGCCGGGGGGACCGTGATCTTCACCGCCGCCGCGAGCGGCACGCCGACGCCCACGCTGCAGTGGTGGCGGGACGGCCAGCCCATCGCCGGCGCGACCGGGGCCACCTACACAGTGGCAAATGTGCGGGCCACTGATGCCGGGGTGTATTCGGTCGTCGCGACCAATGCCGGGGGCAGCCAGCTGAGTTCCGGGGCCACCCTGACGGTGATCGCTCCAAACGCTAACGCGCGCCTGAGCAACCTCTCCGTGCGGACCAATCTCGCGGCCAGCGCGACCCTGATCGTGGGCGTAGCGGTGTCGGATGGTTCCCGCGATGTGCTGTTCCGGGCGATCGGGCCGACCCTCGCGGCCTTCCAGGTACCGGGCACCCTGGCTGATCCGCGGCTGGAGGTTTACAATGGCGCGGCGGTCAAGGTGAACGAGAACGACAATTGGGCGCCAACCTTGGCGCCCGTGTTCGGCAGCGTCGGAGCCTTCCCGCTGACCCCGGGCAGCCGCGACGCCGCGCTGGTGGCGACCCTCTCGCCGGGTGGCTTCACCGCCCAGGTGCCGTCGGCGACGGGCGGGGTCGTGTTGGTCGAGGCCTATGACACCGGCCCGGCCGGCGCCGCGCGCCTGGTCAATGTTTCGGCGCGCAACCGCGTCGGCACCGGCGATGACCTCCTCATCGCGGGCTTCACTATTTCCGGCACCGGCAGCAAACCGCTCGTCATCCGAGCGGTGGGTCCCACGCTCGCAGCCTTCGGCGTGCAGGGGACCTTGGCCGATCCGAAGCTCGAAATCTACAACGCGGCGGGCGTGAAGCTCACCGAGAACGACACTTGGTTGCCCGGTCTGGCGACCACGTTCGCGAGTGTCGGCGCCTTCCCGCTGACGGCGGGCAGTCGCGATGCCGCGCTCCTGACCTCCCTGCCGCCGGGCAGCTACACGGCGCAGATCCGCGGGTCCGACGGCGGCACCGGCGAGGCGCTGGTAGAGATCTACGAGTTGCGTTAACGCGTCGCCCCGCGAAAGGGGTTGGCGCGGGGGCGGCGGGCGGTTCCATTGCCGGGGATGACGTCCGCCCGCCTCCTGACTCTCGTCCTGACCGCCACCCTGAGCCGGCTCGCGGCGCAGGTCCCGCAGCTCGGCGCAACCCTCGCCCTGCCCGCGCCCGCGCTCGCGCCCGGCGGTGGTACCTTTTCGATCGAACTGCGCAACCACTTCGGTTTTCCGGGCGTGGCCGGGCCAGTGGTCCAGTTCGACACCTCCCTCGGCCGCTTCAACGTGGAGCTGCGCTCCGACGCCGCGCCCCGCCACGCGGCCAACTTCCTCGCGTACGTCCAGGCGGGGACCTACGCGGGCACCTTCATCCACCGTTCCGCGGCGCTCGACGGCAGCGGCAGCTCCATCGTGCAGGGCGGCGGCTACCGCTCGACTGGCGGCAGCAACGTCTCGGCCGTGGCCAAACTGGCCCCCGTAGCCCTCGAATACGTGCTGCCCAACGCGCGCGGCACCTTGGCTGCGGCGCGCACCAGCGACCTCAACAGCGCGACCAGCGAGTGGTATTTCAACGTCAAGGATAACTCGACCATCCTCGGCCCGACCAATGGCGGCGGTTACTCGGTGTTTGGACGCGTGCTCGGCGGCGGCATGTCGGTCGTCGATCGCATCGCGGCGTTGCCCGTGACCAATGCCGGCGGCGCCTTTTCGGACCTGCCGGTACGGGACTTCACGGGAGGGACGCCGACCGCAGCCAACTTCGTGCTCCTCAACACGGTCACTCCCGCCTCCGTCTACCCGGGCGGGAGTGGTCCGGCGGTGGTGGCCTTCACTGTGGCGAGCAGCAATCCGGCGGTGGTGGCGGCGACCGTGACGGGCACCACCCTGACCCTAGCGGCGGGCCTGCCGGGGACGGCGGAGATCACCGTGACGGCAAGCGAGACCAGCGGGGGTACGGTGACGCGGACCCTGACGGCGACGGTGGGTGGCGGGGCGGCGCGGACGGCGCCCGTGCTGGCGATCCAACCGCCGGCGGAGGTGCGGCTGGCCGCGGGACCGGCGCAACCCTTGGTGCTGGCGGTAGCCGCGACGGCCAATCCCGCGCCGTCGTACCAGTGGCGGCGGAACGGCGGTGACCTGCCGGGGCAGCGCGGGCCGCTCTTGGTCTTGCCCGCGGCGGGCGTAGCGGAGGCCGGGCGGTACACGTGCGTGGTCGCGAATGCGGAAGGCAGCCTCGAAAGCCGGCCCTGCCTGGTGTCCTTCAGCGCGGCGACGCCGGCCCAGACCGGGCGGCTGACAAACCTGTCGATCTTGTCCCCTTTCGGCCGGAACGAGCTCCTGACCATCGGGACGGCGGTGGGTGGGGCGGGAACCAGCGGCACGAAGGCGCTGCTGGCCCGTGGGGGCGGTCCGGCTTTGGCGCAGCTGGGCGTGGCCGGGGTGATGCCGGATCCGCGGCTGAACTGGCAGACCCAGGGC
>JBEDEF010000488.1:0-4011 GCA_041175845.1 Verrucomicrobiota bacterium | reverse complement strand
CCTGCCGCACACCGCGGGCATCGTCGACGAGCTGTGCTTCATCCGCTCGATGCACACTGAGGCGATCAACCACGATCCCGCCGTCACTCTGCTGCAGACGGGCCACCAGCAGCCGGGGCGCCCCAGCTTCGGCGCTTGGGCCAGTTACGGCCTCGGCAGCGAGAACCGCGACCTGCCCGCCTTCACCGTCCTGATTTCCCGCGGCAGCGCCGCCCGGCCCGCGGACCCGCTCTACGCTCGCCTGTGGGGCTCCGGTTTCCTGCCCTCCAACCACCAAGGCGTTGGCTTTCGCAGCGCCGGCGACCCGGTGCTTTATCTTTCCAATCCACCGGGACTCGACGCCGCGACCAGACGCGATCAGCTCGACACCCTCGCCGCCCTGAACCGGCGCGCGGCCGCGGAGCAACTCGACCCCGAGATCGAGACCCGCGTCGCGCAGTACGAGATGGCCTACCGGATGCAGGCGTCGGTGCCCGGGCTACTCGACCTGCGGGACGAACCCGCCGCCAGCTTCGAGGCCTACGGGCCGCAGGCGCGTGTGCCCGGCACCTTTGCCGCGAACTGCCTGCTGGCCCGGCGCCTCGCTGAGCGCGGGGTGCGATTTATCCAACTTTATCACCGCGGTTGGGACCAGCATTACAATCTTCCCAGCGATCTCCGCCTGCAGGCCGGGGACGTGGACCAACCCGGGGCGGCGCTCGTCCGCGACCTGAAGCAGCGCGGCCTGCTCGAGGACACGCTCGTGATCTGGGGCGGGGAATTCGGCCGCACGACCTACAGCCAGGGCCGCCTGGAGGCCGCCAATTACGGCCGCGACCACCACGGGGGCTGCTTCACCCTCTGGCTCGCCGGCGGGGGCGTGAAGCCGGGCGTCATCCACGGCGAAACCGATGAGTTCTGCTACCAGGTGACGCGCGATCCGGTGCACGTGCACGACCTCAACGCCACGCTGCTCCACCTGCTCGGGCTTGACCACACCCGCCTCACGTACCGTTTCCAGGGCCGAGATTACCGGCTCACCGACGTCCACGGCCGCGTGATCCAGCCCATCCTCGCCTGACCCTTCGCGTATGCTCCCTCCCCGGCTCCTGCTCCTCCCGCTCCTGCTCCTTGCCCCCGCGCACGCTGGGGCCCCGGCCGCGGAGCCGCCCCGCTTCACGCCGGAGCTCGAGGAATTCGTGCGCCACTTCAAGCCCGGCGGGCAGGACTTCGCCGGCCAGGCGCGCGTGCTGTCCCCGGAGGAGAGCGTCCGGCGGATGCAGGTGCCGGAGGGCTACGCCGCCGAGTTGGTCGCGAGCGAACCCGCGGTGCGCCAGCCCATCGACCTGCGCTTCGACGCCCGCGGTCGTCTCTGGGTGGTCCAGTACCTGCAGTACCCGTTCCCGGCCGGCCTGACCGTCACCGCGTACGACCAGTACATCCGCGCGGAATTTGACCGGGTGCCGCCTCCGCCGCCCCGCCACACCCGCGGCGCGGACCAGATCAGCATTCTCGAGGACCGCGACGGAGACGGACGCTTCGAGACCGTGAAGACCTTCATCGACGGCCTGAACCTCGCAACCAGCGTGCTCCCGGGCGAGGACGGGGTTTGGGTGCTGATGTCGCCTTACCTCCTCTTCTATCCGGACCGGAACGGCGACGACGTGCCGGATGGCGACCCCGAGGTGCACCTCGCTGGTTTCGGTCTAGAGGACACTCACTCGCTCGCAAGCAGCCTGCACTGGGGTCCCGACGGTTGGATCTACGGAGCGACCGGTAGTACCACCAACCTGGAGATCCAGGGGATCCGCCTGCTCGGCCAGGGCATCTGGCGGTACCACCCGGGAACGCGGGTCTTCGAGGTCTTCGCCGAAGGCGGGGGCAACACGTTCAGCTTCGAGTTTGACCAGTATGGGCGCGCGTTCTCGGGCACCAACAACGGCGCCACCCGCGGCCTCCACTACGCGCAGGGCGCCACCTACGTGAAGGGCTGGACCAAGCACGGGCCGGCGATGAACCCGTTCCTTTTCGGCTTCTTCGAGCACATGGCCCACGAGGGCTATGGGCAGCGCTTCCCCCAGACGTTCATCATCTACGAGGGCGGGCTCATGCCGGCTCTCGATGGACAGGTCGTGGTCGGGATGTCCCTCACCAATCGAGTGCAAGCCAGCCAGCTGCTGCCCCAGACGTCCACCTTCCGCACAATCGACCGCGCGGCGCTGATCACCACCGATGACCGGACGTTCCGTCCGGTGGACATTGAACAGGGCCCGGACGGGGCGATCTACCTCGCCGACTGGAGCGATGCGCGGCTGAGCCATCTCAACCCAAAGGACACGTGGGACAAGGCGACGGGCCGGATCGTGCGCCTCGTGCCCAAGGGGGTCCCGCTGCCCCGACCGGAGGATTTGACCCGGCTCGACGACGCCGGGTTAATGGCCCGCCTCAGCCACCCCAATCGCGAACACCGCGAACAGGCCCGACGCCTGCTCGCGAGTCGGCCCGCCGACCTTGGTCCCCGCCTCCGCGCCCTGGTGGAGGGGAATGCGCCGGCCGCGCTCGAAGCCTTCTGGGTGCTGAACCTGCGCCACGAGCTTGAGGAGCGCGACCTGCGCGCCGCGCTTACCCACCCGAACCCGCACGTCCGCCGCTGGGCGGTCCGGTTTCTCGGGGATCGCGGCGTAAGCCAGGCAGCAACCGCGGCCGCCCTCGCGGATCGTGCCGCCGCTGAGCCGGACGCGGAAGTCCGCAGCCAGCTCGCCAGCTCCGCCCGCCGCCTGCGCGCCGGACAGGCGATCCCGGTAGTCCGCGCGCTGCTGCGGCACGAGGCGGACGCCGGCGATCGACATCTCCCGCTGCTCCTGTGGTGGGCGTTGGAGAGCCACGCCGATGATGGCCGGGAGGAACTGCTTGGTCTGGTCGCCGACCCCGCCAGTTGGCGGGCGCCAACCTTCCGCCGCGAGCTTGCCGAGCGGCTTGGGCGCCGCTTCACCGCGGATCAGGGCCCGCGTCGCCATTACACGCTGCGTCAGGGAGTCTACTCTGAATGGATCATCGATCGCGCGCCCGAGCACCTGCGGCGTAACCTTGAGTTCTGCGCCCGCCTACTCGCCGCCGCGCCTGGACCGGACGAGGCGTCGCTGCTCGCTCAGGGGATGGCCCGTGGGCTCAACGGACCGCGGGTGTTAGGACCGCCGCCCGCATTGCTGGAGGCCGTCGCCTCCGCCTGGGCCAAGGCCCCCGAGCACGTCGGCCTGACCGCGCTCGCCGCTCGCTTAGGGGTCGCGGAGGCCGAAAGCCGCGCGGTCGCGCGCCTGCGGGACCCGCGCCTCGCGGAACCGGACCAGCAGGTCCTGCTGGAGCTCGTGTCCGCCTTGGCGACGCCGGATGCCCTGCCGCTCCTGGCCGAACAATTCCGCACGGAGCGCAACGAGGCGCGCCGCGGCCGGCGTTTGACCGCCCTGACGGGCTTCGACCAACCCGGCGCGGCCGCCGCCGTGCTCGACGCCTACGCCGGCCTCGGGCCCAGGCTGCAGACCTTGGCCCTCCGCAGCCTCGCCGAGAAGCCGGCTTGGGCCCGGCTCATGCTGGAGCGAATGGCCGCCGGTACCTTTTCCCCCGGCGTGCTCGGTTCCTCCATCCTCGCGACCCTGCGCGCCCATCCGGATCCCGTCCTGCAACGGCTGCTGGAAAGCCAGTCGCGTACCGCGCCCGGCACGGCGGGCGCCGAGAGCGCGCTCCTCCACGAGGCCGGCCGCACCGCGTACAACCTGACCTGCGCCCCCTGTCACCAGGAGTCCGGGAGCGGCTTGGTGGGACTGGCGCCGGCTTTGGTCGCCTCGCCCTGGCTCCAGCGCTCGGATGAAGTGCTGGTGAACATCATCCTCCATGGGAAGGAAAACCCCGGCCGCGGCCTGGTGATGCCGCCTTGGCGACAGCTCGATGACGCGCAGATCGCGGCGATCCTCACCTATGCGCGGCGGGAGTTCGGCAACGACGCCCGCGGCGTCTCTCCCCTCCGGGTGAAGGAAA
>JBEDEF010000487.1:0-2603 GCA_041175845.1 Verrucomicrobiota bacterium | reverse complement strand
GGTCGGCCGCGGGGCGACCGCGGGCGAGGCCGCCTTCGCCACCGCGGCGTACTACGGGGCGATCACCGGCGGGCGCCTCCTCGCGGGTTGGCTGGGGGGCGACCGCGATCCGGGGCAGACGCTGCCCGCCGCGGTGACGCTCGCCCTGGCCGGCGCGGTGGCCTTCGCCCTCGCACCCGCGCCGTGGGTGTCGACGGCGGGTCTGCTCGCGCTCGGCCTCGGCTTCGCGCCGCTGTACCCGACCCTGATGCACGAGGTCCCCGCCCGGTTCCGGCCGGAGGACACCCCGGTGCTCGTCGCGCGCCAGACCGGCGCGGCGTACCTCGGGGCCGCCGGCGTGCCCGCGGCCGCTGGGCTGCTCGCCCGCCACCACCTCCACCTGCTCCCGTGGCTCCTCGCCGCGGGCGTGCTCGCGCTGCTCGCCGGCCTCCGGTTCCTCGAGGCCCGCACCGGACGTCGCCGGGCGAGTTAAAAGTCCTCGGACTCCTATGAAGGCCTCCACTGCCGCCTGGGCCGGCAGTGGCTTTAACCGCGCCCGACTCTGAACGCCGCGCACCCTCCAAGCCCCTCCGGCGACCTCATCGGCAGGGAAACTGCAGCTGCTCAGCGTCGCCAAAACTTACACCTCGTGGAGGAACGCCCCTCGCTCGCAATTTTTGTCATCTCAATGATCGATCTAAGAACCTGATTATACGTTTATTAAAAATTATTACGGAGGCGTTACCACCGTTTGGCTCGCATCCTGCGTTCGAGAGCCGACGCGCTCCCGCTTTCCGGTCCGGCGCCGATCCATCAACCTGGAAAAACAACCTTCCCTCGATGTCCAAGCGCCAGATGCCGCCACCCACCGCGAAGCTTACTCTTACCCCGAAACCCGCCAGCTGCTTCGACCGCAAGCTCCTCGCCTACGCCTTGGCGGGCGGCGCCGCGACCGCGCCGGCCTCGGCCGCCATCATCTACAGCGGAGCGGCCCGAAACATTACGGTCAACTACGGGAGCTCAGCCGGAATCGACTTCAGCGGGGTCGGAACGGCGCAGGATTTCAATTTCACTTTCTCCACTAGCGGTAGCATCCCTGAACTTCAGATCGGCTCCTCAGCCAACCAAATCGCGAAGAGTGGTCTATCGTCTCAAGCCATCTCGTTCACCACCGGAGCCTCCATCGACGGAACCCAGTCCTATGCGACTGCAACCAAGACCCTAGCCCAGTATTCGTCGGGGTCACACAGTGGGGGTAACTTTCAGGTCGGAACCTCTTTTGTCGGAGTCAGTTTACCGACCGGGATCGGGTCTGATGTGAACTACGGGTGGATTCGGGTAACCGTACCCGCCGCCAGCACATCCCCTTTAACCATCGTCGACTGGGCGTACCAAAACACGGCCAACACGGGCATCCTCGCCGGAGATACGGGCCAGAACTCCGGATCGGTCCCCGAGACCGGCTCAACGGCGCTCTTCTCCCTCGGCGCCGCCGGCCTGTGCCTCTGGCGGGCGCGGAAGCGCGCGCGGCGGGCCTAAGCGGATCCAAGCGCGGCCGTGGCGACCCAGGACCAGCGGCTCTTGCTGATTGGCTTAGACGGCTTGGGTCACGATCTGGCGCAGCCGGCATTCGAGGCCGGGCTGCTGCCGGCGCTGGGCCGGCTGGTTGCCTCCGGAGCCTCCGGGGGCCTGATCTCCGGGGTGCTGGCGAATTCGGCAGTCGCGTGGACCACGCTCGCGACCGGCCAGCGACCCGATCGACACGGGGTGATCGACGGGATGGTCTTCGATCCGGTCACGGGCGAGCTGCGTCCGGTCGACGGCCGCGCGAGACGGACGCACGCGCTCTGGAACCTCGCGAGTCGCGAGGGGCGCTCCAGCGTCGTCGTGGGGTGGGCGGCCAGCCATCCCGCGGATCCAATCCGCGGCGCGTTCGTTTCGGACCGCTACTTCGACGCGCCGCCACCCGGCGACGCTCCCTGGGTGGTGCCCGAGGGGGCGCTGCATCCGCCGGCCCTTGCGGCGCAGCTCGCCGAGCTCAGGCTCCATCCGGGAGAGCTCGAAGGGGCGGAGATCGCGCCGTTTGTGCCGCGGTTGGCCGAGATCGATCAGTGGCAGGACCGCCGGCCCACCCTGTTGGCCAGCGCGCTGGCCGAAACCGTCTCGCGCCACGCGGTGGCCACGCGCCTGCTCGCCGAGGTGTCGTGGTCGCTCGCGGCGATCCGTTACCCGCTGCTCGATCGCCTCGCGGGGGACTTCCTGCGGTTCAGGGGATCTACGGCCGCGGGGATCGACGCGCGCGAGGCGCGGATCTACGGCGGGGTGATCGACGCCGCGCTGCGGCTGCTCGACAACCTGGTCGCCTATCTCGTCCATCACGCAGACGGGGCCCACGTGGTGGTCTGCTCGCCCTTCGGCGTGCGGAGCGTCCCAGGCCGCGGCGACCCCGGCTTCCCGGGACTCCTGCGCCACGAGCACGGCTTTGTCGCGCTCGCCGGCGAGCGGATCGCCGCGGACGGGCTGGTCCACGGGGCCGCGACGGTGGATGTTTTACCGACCCTGCTGACGCTGATGGGCCTGCCACGGGGCACCGATTTGCCGGGCCGCGTCCTGCGTGAGGCATT
>JBEDEF010000486.1:0-6997 GCA_041175845.1 Verrucomicrobiota bacterium | reverse complement strand
ACCATCGCCCAGACCCCGAGGGCGCTGGCGATGAACTTCCCGTCGCCCAGCAACTGGAACAATTCGAGGATCGCCTTGGTGATGGGATAATAAGCCTGTTTCTGCGCCAGAATGAGCGAGTCGCTCACCTCCAGCATCGCGAAGGCGAAGGCCAGCAGCCCGCCCGCGATCAGGTTCGCGGCGATCAGCGGGAGCGTCACCCGCATCATCGACTTCAGCGGCGGGCAACCCAGGTTCTGCGCCGCCTCCTCCAGGGTTTCGCTCGTCTGCTGGAAGCCGGCCGCGGCCGACCGGACCACATACGGGAGCCGACGCACGGAGTAGGCGATGATCAGCAGGATCGTCGGGTCCCGGGTGGGATTCAGGAACGATAAGAAGCGTCCGTCCTGCGCCATCGCCAGATAGCCGAAGGCCAGCACCAGCCCGGGCACGGCCAAGGGCAGCATCGCGAGGAAGTCGAGTAACTGGCGCCCGGCGATCCGGCTGCGGACCACGACATACGCGATCGCGACGCCCAGCACGATGTCGATGACGGCGGAGATGCTGGCGAAGCGCAGGCTGTTCGCGATCGCGGAGACGGTCAGGTCGTGGCCGAGGGCCAGTTCGAAGTTCTCCAGGGTGTAGCGGGTGGGCAGCACGGTGCCGTACCAGTCCTCCGCGAACGCGACCAGAATCACCCCCAGGTGCGGCAACACCGCCAGGAACGTGACCCCGGCGAAAAGCCCGGTGCAGAGCCACGCGCGCCCGCCCGGGAGCGCCCGCGCCCCACCGGAGGAGGTGGCCTTGGCCATCATCGCATGGCTGGTGCGGCCGAACAGCAACTTGCTCAGCGCGTACAGGCCCACCGAGGCGACCAACATCACCGCCACCAGCGCGAAGGGCAGGGGATTCATCCCGATATCCTTCAGCCCGTGGTAAATCTGCACGCTGGTCACTCGATCATAATCAAAAACCAGCGGCGTCCCCAGCTCGGTGAAAGCCCAGATGAACACGATGGTGCCGCCGGCGAACAGGCCCGGCCGGATCAAGGGCAGGGTGATGCGCCGGAAACGGCGGAAGCCCGTGCAGCCTAGGTTCTGGGCTGCCTCCTCCATCGCGGGATCCACGTTCGCCAGCGCCGCCACCGCGTTCAGATAGATGATGGGATAGAGCGCCAGCGCCTGCACCACCGCGATCCCCCAGAACTGATGCCGCGCGAACCAGTCGATCGTCGCCCCGGACTCCAGCAGGCCCGCCAGTTGAAGCAGGCAATTCAGGGCGCCGTACTGCCCGAAGATCTGCTTAATCCCGATCGCTCCAACGAAGGGAGGCAGAATCATCGGCACCAGAATTAGCGCGCTCAGCATTACCTTGCCCGGGAACCGGAACCGGTCGCTCACCCAGGCGAGGGGCAGCGCCAGGCCGAGCGCGAGGCAGGTGGTAGTCGCCGCCAACAGGAGCGAATTGCCCAACGCCCCGAGGTGGTGCGGATCCGCCAGAATAGCCCCCAAGTACGCGAGGGTGAAGCGGCCGTCCGCATCTACGAAACCACCCCGCAGGATCTGCAGCACCGGCCAGAGGAAAAACGCCCCGAAAAAGAGGGCCGTGAAGGCGAACACCAGGCGGGCGAAACCCTGCGACATCGCGCGGAATCTGGGCCCCGCGCGGTAGCGCGCGCAAGGGGGAAGTGGGCCGCGATCAGCCCATTTTCTCCTCGCCCGCGCCCGCGCTCGCCAGAAAGTTCCCGCCGATGACCCGCCCTTTGCCCCCCTGGCTGCTGCCCTGCGTGCTCGTCCTCACGACGCAACCGCTACCCGCGCAGGTCACGGAGACCCCGCACACCGTCGCCCCAGGCCGCGTGTTGCTCGAGGTCGATGGGGTCCGGTTCACCGTCGGACACGCCGAGATCGACGGTGGGACCGTCGACGCCCTGGCAGTCGGCTCGACCCTCCTGACTACCGGCCTCACCCGCTCGCTCGATCTGCAGCTGGGCGTCGATCTCTTCCTGCGTCAATCGGTGTCCATCGGGGGTCGTCGCGACTCGGACGCGGGTCTGGGCGATGTCAGCTTCCGCACCAAATGGACTTTCTGGCGGGCGGATTCTGGAACCGCAGCACTGGCGTTGATCCCGTACGTGCGCTTGCCCACCTCAACCGCCGGACTCGGCAGCGAGCGGATCGATGGCGGGCTAATTCTGCCTTGGTCCAGCGTTGGTCCGGTAGGGGTTGTCACCGGGGCCATGCTTCAGTGGGACAGCACCTCTGCCGCTGATGGCCGGCGCCATCGCTGGAGTGGAGCCGCGTTCGTCCGCCGGGATCTCTTTCGTCTACTCTCCACCTATGCGGAGGTCACGCTCGAAGCCGAGGCCGGCTCCTGGTCCGCCCGTGAAGGTACGCTCGGCGCCGGGGCCTTGCTGCGGCCTTGGGGCGGCCTGGAGATTGACTACCAAATTCAGCGCGGACTGAACCGCCGGGCTCCCGACTGGATTCATACCCTCCGTTTTAACTGGGAGTGGTGAGGTTCAGGCCGTCTCGGCCGGGGCTACCCAGATCCGGCCGGCCGCCGCGAGGCTAAGCGCAAAACGTTTCCCCCGCGAGTGGCGAAGCGTCACGAGCCCGGCCGGGAGGTTTCGGTCCACGACCCGGGCCGCGGCGCCGGGGCGGAGGCCATGGGCCTCCGCCAAAGTGAGGAAATCCGCTGACTGATCCGTCACGCGCACCACCCGCTGGGAGACGTTCGTCGCGCAGGTGGCTAAGGTGGCATAGACCGCGGAGCTGAGGGCGCCTTCCACGCTGGGAATCGGATCTCCGTGCGGATCCGTTGCGGGATGGCCGAGGAGTGCGTCTAGCCGATCGAGCACCGCATCGGAGATCGCGTGTTCGAGTTGCTCTGCCTCCGTGTGAACCTGGGCCCAATCCATCTTTAGGACATTCACGAGAAAGGTTTCCACCAGCCGGTGTTTGCGCAGCACATTGAGTGCAACTCGACGGCCCTCAGCCGTGAGACGTAGTCCACGTCGGGGTTGGTGCACGACCAGGCCCGCGTCTGCCAGCGACTTCACCATCGTCGTAGCGGTACCTGGTACCACCGCTACGGCACTGGCCAGCTCACCCATCGGCACTAGCCCGTCCCGAGAGCGCTCCGCCAGCAGCAGGGTGTGCTTCAAATAGTTCTCCACCGCGATCGTCGGCATAACCCGACCGTACGCCTACGTCCGATCCTGCCAAGGATACATTTTGACAGATCAAAATAAAGCTTTTGGCTTTCCGTTATGTTCTCTCCGTATCCGCAACCACCCGCGTTTGGGAGGTGGTCGTGACGGCCGGCAAGTGGGCGGTGCTGTTGCTGATCGTGGCGGTGCTCCTGGGAGCGCCGCGGTGGGGACTCCTGGCTTGGTGGCGGCGGCAGCGCGCGCGGCGGCAGCGAGAGCGACACGAGGACGCCCTGAAGCATTTACTGAAGTGCGAGGCGGAAGGAACGGCGGCTTCGTTGCTCAGCCTCGCCGGGGCCCTCCGCTTGGCGGACGGTGCGGCCGCCGCAATCGTGGCCGAGTTGGAGCGAGGAGGCCTCGCCGGGGTAGAGGGTGGCCGGCTGAGGCTACGGCCCGCTGGGCGCGAGATCGCCTTACATATCGTGCGCGCACACCGACTTTGGGAAAGCTATCTTGCCGAGCGTACGGGTGAGCCGGAGGCGCGCTGGCATCGGCTGGCGGAACGCGCGGAGCATCGCCTCACCCCAGCGGAAACCGCCGCGCTGGCCGCGAAGCTGGGGCATCCTCTGTTCGATCCGCACGGGGACCGTATTCCCGCCTCGGGGGACGGCCTGCGTGCGGAAAGCGGAGCCCTTGTGGAAGATTTTCCGGCAGAGCAACCTTTCCAGATCCATCACATCGAAGACGAGCCGGAGTCTGTTTATGCGCACCTGCTACGCCTTGGCCTGCGGCCGGGAATGCGGGCGTATCTTGTCGCTCGAGACGACGCCAATGTACACTTGTGGGCGGATGGCTCCGACTACTCGCTCAGTCCTGGGATGGCGCGCCAGCTCTCGGTGCGTCCGCTACCCGGCGTCACGGCTGCCGCTCTGCGCGGCGAGCGTTTTCTCCACGAGTTGCCAGCCGGTGGCCGAGCCCGCCTCCTCGGTCTCACCGGCGCCTGCCGCGGGGCCGAGCGCCGTCGGTTACTCGATCTCGGCTTCGTCCCGGGATCGCTCGTGGAGAGCGCTCTCACTGGTCCTGGTGGCGACCCGATCGCCTATCAGGTACGCGGCAGCTTGGTCGCGCTGCGCCGCGAACAGGCTCGCTACGTGCGGGTGCAGCCGCTCCCGGGAGGTGCCCCGTGACATCGCCTTCGTCTTCCTCCGCCGAGCCCAGCGCCTGTGCCGATTGTGATGTCTACCGAGCAGCCCGGCTGCGCAAGCTGGGGCTCCAGCCTGGGCCTTGGGACTACGTCGTGGCCTTGGCAGGGAATCCCAATACGGGTAAAAGCACCGTCTTCAACGCCCTGACTGGGCTTCGCCAGCATACCGGAAACTGGCCGGGCAAGACCGTGGCTCGCGCGGAGGGCGGATTCGAGTATTCCGGTCGGAGGTTTCAGCTGGTGGATTTGCCGGGGACCTATTCCTTGCTCTCCACCAGCCCGGATGAGGAAATCGCCCGCGACTTCATCCTCTTCGGTCGTCCCGATGTGACCGTGGTCGTGGCGGATGCGACCCGGCTGGAGCGGAACCTGAACCTGGTGCTTCAGGTGCTGGAGATCACTGAACGTGCGGTCGTCTGCCTGAACCTCGTCGACGAGGCCAGGCGCCACGGCATCCAGGTCGACGAACGCCAACTGTCGCGGGATCTCGGCGTCCCGGTGGTGCCCACGTCCGCTCGCTTCGGCCGCGGATTGCCCGAGCTGCTCGCGGCGGTCGCCGAGATGGCGGCCCGGCGGAAGGGCGGATTCGGCTACCGGCTGAGCCAGGAACCGCCCGCGATCCGGGCGGCCTTGGCGGATCTGACCTCCCGGATCGCGCAGGCCTATCCCAGCCTGCCCAATGCCCGCTGGATCGCGATGCGCCTTTTGGGCGGCGATGAGCGCGTCGCGGAGGCCCTCCGGCGGGGGGAACTCTCCGCGCTGGCCGAGCGTGCCGCCCGCGGTTCCGAAGGCGTCCTCCGCGAATCCTCCCTGCCTGTCCGATGAACCCCGCTGCCCCTGCCCCTGTCCCGGCTCCCGCCGTGGAGGAGATCCTCGCTCAGGCCCGCCGCCTGCGGGAAGAGATCCCCGGTGACATCCACGAGCATCTGGTGGAGTCACTGTATGCGGATGCCGGCCGGATCGCGGCGCGCTCCGTGTCGCGGCCCGAGCGGCCGGCGCGGCCGACCTTTGACCGCACGCTCGACCGCATCGTCACCAGCCGGATCTGGGGCCTGCCGGTGATGCTGCTGCTGTTCGCCTTCATGTTCTGGCTGACCATTGCGGGCGCGAACGTCCCGTCCCAATGGATGGCGACCTTGCTGGTGGAAAATGGTCATCCCTGGCTCCGGGGGCTGGCAGACGCGGCCGGCTTCCCGGCTTGGCTCCGGGGCCTGCTGGTCGACGGAGTCTACCTGTCCACGGCCTGGGTGGTCAGCGTCATGCTGCCACCGATGGCGATCTTCTTCCCGCTCTTCACGCTCCTGGAGGATTTCGGCTACATTCCCCGGGTTGCCTTCAACCTCGACGCCCTGTTCAAGCGCGCGGGGGCGCACGGCAAGCAAGCGATGAGCACCATGATGGGATTCGGCTGCAACGCCGCCGGCGTGGTTTCCACCCGTATCATCGATAGCCCGCGGGAACGACTAATTGCGATTCTCACGAATAACTTCGCGCTGTGCAATGGTCGCTGGCCGACCCAAATCCTGATCGCGACGATCTTCCTCGGCAGCCTCGTACCAGCGCACCTCGCCGGCCTGGTCTCGGCGGGGGCGGTCGCCGCCGTGGCCTTGCTCGGCCTCGGCTGCACGTTGCTCGCGGCCCTGTTTCTCTCGCGAACCATCCTGAAGGGACAGGTTTCCACCTTCAGCCTCGAATTACCTCCCTACCGTCCGCCGCGCCTCTGGCAGACGCTCTACACTTCCGTGCTGGATCGCACCCTTATGGTGCTGTGGCGAGCGGTTGTTTTCGCGGCGCCGGCAGGCGCGCTGATCTGGCTGGTCGCAAACGTTCGGCTGGGCGAACAGAGCGTCGCTGAAGTGCTAGTCGCGGGCCTGGATCCGTTTGGGCTAGCGCTGGGGCTCAACGGAGTGATCCTGCTCGCTTACATCATCGCTATCCCCGCCAACGAGATTGTCGTACCAACCATTGTGATGCTGACCGCGCTGGTGGCCCGGTTAACCGGGGTGGGGGAGGGTGCAGGCGTCTTGGTCCAGGCGGATTCGCCGGGGATGGTCGGGGAAGTCCTTCGCGCCGGCGGCTGGACGGTGCTGACCGCAGTGAACCTCATGTTGTTCAGCCTACTCCACAATCCGTGCAGCACCACCCTCTATACCATTTATAAGGAGACGGGTAGCGCGCGCTGGACGGTGCTTGCCGCGCTCCTGCCGCTCGGCATGGGGGTGATTTTGACCTTCGCTGTGGCGAGTGCTTGGCGCTTTTTCGTCGGCTGAGCGAGGTGTTCGGAGGCGTAACTTCTCGCTTGCGCTCGCGCGCGGAAACCAGCTTTCTGCGCCCCTGCAACGCACCCGTAGCTCAATTGGATAGAGCATCTGACTACGGATCAGAAGGTTTGGGGTTCGACTCCCTACGGGTGCGCCACTTTTCCCGACCGTTGAGGAGGGTTCGCATGTCTCCGGCAGGTAAAGGCGCCCGAGCGAAATCCGCCGCGAGCGAGGCGGCAGGGTGCCCCGCCAAGCCGCCGCCACTCAGGACGGCAGCGCACTCGTAGTTCCTGCGGATTCTTCATCCCTCGCGTCCCTCGGCCGGGCGCCAGCGCCCGCTTTCGTCGCGTGATTCGACTTCCTCTCCGAGGCGCCCCCGGCCACCCTCCAGCGACTTACCCC
>JBEDEF010000485.1:0-5190 GCA_041175845.1 Verrucomicrobiota bacterium | reverse complement strand
CCCGTAAACCGTCTCCGTCGGGACGGCCACGAGCCCCCCGCGGCGCAACACTCCCGCCAGACGGGCGAGGTTAAGGGCGGTGCCGGAGTAGATGCGGGCGCGGCGGGACGGGGCGGACATCAGGCTTCAGAGAGGCTGCCGGGGCGCCGAGGCGCCAGCCGCAAAATCGGGCTGCCCTCACCAGGCCAGCCTCAGGGCGCGGGCGGTCGCAGCGTGGGACCCTCGGTCCAGCGGGCCGAGATCATAGTGGTCGAGGGCCAGGCGGGGATGCCCGTCTCGTTGCGCTGGAGCTGGGCGATGAGCAGTTCGGCGGCGCGGGCGCCAAGGAGGCTGGGCTGCAGGTCGAGGCCCGCGCAGGAGCGGACAGCCATATCGAGGTTCAGGGACGCGAAGCCGTGGGTCCGCGGCAGACGGGCGCCGGCCGCCTCCATCCAGCCGATCGCCGGTGAGTGGTGGCTCAGGACGACATCCGGCTGTTCGCGGCGGAACCAGGAGGTAAAGGCGGGTTGCGCGTAAGCCTCGACCACCAGGGGGCGCGTGCGTTCGGCTTTGGGCAACGACTCCTGGAACGCGCGGAAGGCGGCGCTCCAGCGAAACTGCAGGCGCTCGTCCTGCCGGCGCTGCAGGTAAAGCCCGGGCCGGCGGTAGCCCCGGGCGTGGAGCTGGCGCAGCGCCCCGAGGAGTGAGCGGTACTGGTCCGAGCAGACGGCGTGCAGGCGAGGACGTTCGATGAGGTAGTCGGTGTAAACCCCGGTGAAGTGAGTCCAATCGAGGGCGGAGAGGTCCGGCGGAACCCAGGAGGGGAGCAGGGCGACCGCCCCGATGCCCCGCGATTGCAGGATCGAGCCAAGCCGCGGCACGCTCAGCCCCTCGGTGCCGGCGGTGAAGCGCTCCACCTTGAAGCCGAGCTCGGCGGCGCGCTCGCCGAGCCCTTGCGCGAGTTTGCCGTGGTACGCGGCTGCGCCCTCCGGGCGCTGGGACTCGTGGAAGTCCACCGCCGCGAGCACGCCGCGGAACTCGCTCCCTCGCGAGCGGCGCAGCTCCGACATCAGCGCACCCGCGAGCGGGTTGCGCCGGTAGCCGGCCGCCTCCGCCGCGCGCCGCACCCGGTCCGCCGTCCGGGGATCCACCCGCGCCGACCCGCGGAGCGCGTCGGAGACGGTCGTGCGCGAGAGCCCGAGCTCCTTCGCGAGCGTGCGCAGGGTGGGGGTGACGGAAGGCATCGTCGGACTGTCCGCACAGTCCGACGGTCGCCGCGGATGGCAACGTGTTTCTGCTTGCCGCGCGCTCAAGGCCGACCTCGCCTCCGTCGCCCCCGGGGGTTCGCCCCGCCATCCCGCCCAGATGCTTTTCGGTTCCCTGCACGTCCTCGACGTGGCGATCATCGCCGCGTACCTGCTCGCGGTCCTGTACCTCGGCTACCGGGCCTCGCGGGCGGCGAAGTCAGAGGAGGGTTTCTTTCTGGCGGGGCGCGGCCTCGGCAAGCTGTACCAATTTTTTCTGAATTTCGGGAACTCGACCGAACCGCAGGGAGCGGTGAGCACCGCGAGCTTCGTCTATCAACAGGGGGCGCCCGGGAGCTGGCTCTCGTTCCAGACCGTCTTCATGAATCCGTATTTCTGGTTCATGAACGTCTGGTTCCGTCGGGTGCGCCTGACCACGCTCTCGGATCTGTTTGAGGACCGCTTTGCCAGCCGCGGCCTGAGCCTCTTCTACGCCACTTTCCAGATTCTGGTCGCGTGTGTCTTCCTCGGCTTCGGCAACGTCACCGCCTACAAGATCGCCTCGTCGCTGGTGGTGAAGCCGGAGGCGGCCTGGACGGGAGTTGAGCGGGCCGGAGTGGAGGGCTACCGGGAGTGGAAGACCCTCGAGCGCGAGCAGCGGGAGGGTCGACTGGCTTCCGCCGCGCAACTCCGTCTCGAGCAGCTCCGCGACCGCGCGGCGCGGGGGGAGCTCACCAGCCAAGTGACCCTCCTCGACGACGTCCTGTTCTATGCGGTCTTCACGCTCGTGGTGGGCACTTACATCGTGATGGGCGGCATGGCGGCGGCTGCGGCCAACGAGGGCCTGCAGAGCGTGCTGATCATCGCCTTCTCCGTAATCCTGATCCCGACGGGCCTCGCGGCGATTGGCGGCTGGGCCGAGCTGGGCCGCAAGGTCCCCGCTCATTTCTTCGATCTGTTCGGATCGGGAGGGGCGGGTCAGTTCTCGGTACTGGGCCTCGTCGCCATCTTGCTCGTGAGCGTGATCCAAAACGCCGGCCTGAGCCACAATATGGGCATCTGCGGCTCGGCGCGGGACGAGTTCGCCGCACGTTCCGGGGTTTCCGGCACCTACCTGAAGCGGCTGATGATCATTCTCTGGGCCTTTGCCGGCCTGATCGCGGTGGCGCTCTTCGGCCCCGGCGGGCTCTCCGACCCGGACACCGCGTGGGGCGCCATGTCTAACCGCCTGCTCGGCCCGGGCCTCGCCGGCCTGATGCTCGCCGGGGTCATCGCGGGCACGATGTCGACCCTGGCGGCCAAGGCCCTCGCCATCTCGTCCCTCTTCGTCCGCAACGTCTTTCGCCAGATCTGGCCCGACCTTTCGGAGTCCCAAGGTGTCTTCCTCGCCCGCTGCACCATCGTTGCCGTACTCATCCTCGGCACCGTCGCCGGGTGGCTGATGCGGGACTTCTTTTCCATCATCAACCTGGTCCTGACGGTGAACCTGCCGTTCGGGGCCGCCGTGCTGGTGACGTTCTTCTGGCGGCGCGTCACGGCGGCCGCGGTCTGGTGGTGTGTCCTCCTGACGACGCTGGTGGTGTTGGTGGTGCCGTGGACGGCCGCGCACGTGCCGGGCCTGCGGGATCACCCGGCGTTGACGGTTGCCGGCGGGGTCCCGGGGTCCGCCCCGGCGCCGGTGTACTTCAACCAGGTGGTGCGCGCCCGCCCCGGAGATCCGACCAGTCCGCTGGTGGCCGGTCCCGGTCTGAACCGCTTCAACTTCGAGGGCTGGTTGCTGGCCCAGTGCGGCATCGATCTGGCCAGCCGCTCCCGGACCGAGCGCGTCACGCTCCAGTTCCTCTTCGATGCCGCGTTTCCGTTCGTTGTGCTGCTCGGCGTGAGCCTAGTGACGCGTCCGACCGACCCGACGCGGGTCGCCCGGTTTTACGGGCGGATGAAGACGCCGGTGGGTGCGACTCCTGAGCTGGAGCGGGCGGGCCTCGTGGAGACGGAACGTCGGCCGGACCGCTTCGACCATACCAAGTTGTGGCCGCGTTCTAACTGGGAGTTCTGTCGCTGGGACCGCGTTGACACCGTTGGCTTCCTCGCGTGCTGCGCGCTCTCGGGCGCGATCGTACTGCTCTTCGTGACCCTGCTCCGCTGGGCCGCGCCCTAAGGGCGGACCCCGGCGGCTGGGCCTGGCAGCGGCGAGGGTTGCTTTGGGCTCGGCAACTTCGGGCCGTGGCGTTCGTCTCCTCCCTGCATGAGACTGCCCCTTGCCGCCCTGCTGGCGCTGGCCGCCCCGCTGGCCGCCGCGGAATCCGCGCCCGCGGCGGAACCAGTCGTTGAGCTGCCTCGGTTCGTGGTGACCGACAACCGAGAGCTGCCGCCGCCGGAGGCGTGGCGCTACGGAGCTATCCCGGGCTTCGAGATCCTCAGCAACGCGTCGGACCGGGCGACGCAGCGGCTGCTGCGGGACTTCGCGATGTTCCGCCAGGCCCTCGGCCACGTCTGGCCCCAGCCGGGACGCCACCCGCAGACCACGTCGCTGATCCTCTGCGCGCGGCGGGGCAAGTTCCAGGACTTCATCCCCGCGGGCCGGTACGTGCCCGACGCGGGTTTCGCCAGCGTGTTCCTAAAGCAGGGGGCGCAGACCGCGATCGTCATCGACCTGCAGGCCACGACGCTGAACGTCCTGAACGTCGACGGCTTGAACGACGCGGCGACCGGCACCGACTCGGGGCTGGTCTCGGTCGACCACGACAAGCAGCTGTACCGCGAGTACGTGCGCTACCTGCTGAGTAGTAGCGAGCCGCGGCTGCCGGCGTGGGTCGAGGAGGGGCTCTCGCAGATCATCATGCGGATGGAGTTCGACCGGCGCTGGATCTCCTTCGCCAAGCTCGAGGACCCCAACACCATCTCGGCGCAGGCGGCGATGGTGCAGCAGCTCAACGCGCTGGGGGCGGGCGAGGAGGGCGCGGAATCGATGGCGCTGCCGGGCGCGCCGGCGGAGGACCGGGACTTCAACGCGGCGCTCCAGCGCAAGGCGCTCGTGCCGCTGGACAAGTTCTTCGCCGTCGCGCACGACTCGCCGGAGGCGACGAACGTGCTCGGCAATAACCGCTGGGCGAAGCAGGCCTACGCGTTCGTCCACATGTGCCTCTACGGACTGAACGGAAAGTACCAGAAGCCGTTCGCGACGTTTTTGCAGCGCTTGGCGCGTGAGCCCGCCAGCGAGGAGCTGTTCCGGCAGGTGTTCAACCGGACCTACCAGCAGATGCTCGTCGAACTGCGCGGCTACATCGACTTCACGGTCTACCAGCACCGCGAGTACCGGTCGAAGGAGGATGTGATCATCCCGCCGGCGCCGGTGGAGCTGCGCGATGCGACCCAGGCCGAGGTGGGGCGGATCAAGGGCGAGGCGATGGTGCTGGCCGGGCGGGTGAAGCCAGCTCGGGCGGAGCTGGTCGCCCCCTACACGCGCGGCGAACGCGATCCCTATCTGCTCGCCGCGCTCGGTCTGTACGAGCAGCGCCACGGCGACGCGGCCCGGGCGCGCAGCTTCCTCGAGGGTGCCTTCGCGGCGGGCGCGCGACGCTCCGAGGCCAACTTGGAACTTGCCCGTTTGCGTCTCGCCGAGGCGCTTGCCGCCCCCGGCGCCGGCACGCAGCTCGCACCGGCCCAGACGCGCGCCGTCCTCGCCCCCCTGCAGCTCGCGCACGGCAAGCCGCCGTTGCTGCCGGCGGTCTATGACGTGGCGGGCGATACCTGGGCGCGCAGCACGGCGGTGCCGACGCGCGAGGAGGCCAAGCTGATGGTCGAGGGCGCGATGCTGTTCCCGACGCGCCTGCGCACGGTCTTCCAGGCCGGCGTGCTGGCCCGCGACGCGGGCGACCTCCAGTCGGCCCACGCCCTCGCCGACCACGGGGTGAAATACGCACCGAGCCCCGAGGCCCGCCAGCGCTTCACCGGTCTCAAGGAATCC
>JBEDEF010000484.1:0-4281 GCA_041175845.1 Verrucomicrobiota bacterium | reverse complement strand
CACCTGGTACCTCCACCTCACCGTCCGGCGCCCGCCGCTGGACCGCCCCGCGGTGCGGCGTGCGCTTGCCCTCGCGATCGACCGGCCCGCGCTCTCCCGGGCCGTCTACTCCGGCGCCCGCGCGCCCGCCGTCGGGTTCGTGCCCCCGGGCTGCGGCGAGTACACACCCGTCGCTGGCACCCGCACCGACCCGGAGGCGGCCCGCCGGCTCCTCGCGGAAGCAGGGTTCCCGGACGGACGCGGCCTGTCCGCCATCCCCCTCCTGGTCCGCAACGACGGCCACCTCCCCAAAGTCGCCGAGGCCCTGCAGGAGATGTGGCGGCGGATCGGCGTGACGGCGACCATCGAGGTCGTCGAACAGAAGACCTGGCTCGAACAGCAGCAGCAGGGCGCCCATACCGCGGCCCTCCTCGGCTGGGTGGCGGACTACGCCGACCCCCTCACCTTCCTCGGTCTCTTTGTGACCGGCGGCGGCAACAACTGGACCGGCTGGGCGGATTCCACCTACGACGGACTGCTGGCGGAAGCGCGCGAGACCGGCGACCCGGCCGCGCGGGCGGCCCTGCTGCGGCGCGCGGAGACACGCCTGCTGGAGGAAGCGCCGGTGACCCCGCTGGTACACGGCGCACAGACGTACCTGCTGGATCCGGCGGTGCGCGGCTGGGAGCCCGCCCCGCTGGGCCTGCACCGCTTTCAACATGTCGAGCTCGCCGCGCCCTGAAGCGCCTCCGGCTTGCGGCGCGTGCGACCGCCGCCCACCGTCCTCCGCGATGTCCGCGCTCCGTCTCCTCTTCCTGCTCTGCGTCGCGAGCGCCGCCGCGGCTGCGCCCGCACCGGAATTCTCCCTCGTGCGCGTCTGGCCGGGGTGGAAGGAGGCCGAGGACTTCACGCGGCTGCGCGAGTACTTCGGCGCCACCCCGGACTCCGGCCCGCGGCGCGTGCTGCGCACCTCGCCCGATCAACGCGCCGGTTTCTACTTCCTGGTCCGCACGCGCGGCCCCGCGGTGCCGGCCGCGGTCTTCGAGCTGGCCGTCCTCCGCCCCGACAGACCCGAGCCGGTAACGCACCGATTTCCGGCCCCACGGCGCGCCGGCGAGGAAGTGCTCGAACTGGGCCTGACCGGGGACGCGTGGCCCGGAGGAAAGCGAGCCCAGCCCGTCGCGTGGCGGCTGCGGGTACTCGACGCCGGTGACCGGCTCCTCGCGGAGGAGCGTAGTTTCCTTTGGGCTGATCCGGTTCCCTGAGCGATGGCCGCCGTCGTCTGGTCGCCGCTGAGCGGGTTGCCACCCCTCACGCCGGTGGTTTTCACCGAGATCCTTGATCGCGGGCAGGCGTTCCGTTGGAACCCGGACCCCGCCGCCGGACCCGGGGCCTTCACCGGCCGCTGGGGCCGCCACGCCGTGCACATGCGCCTCGACGCGGCGGGCCGGCCGGAATGGGCCCCGGCGGGCACGACGACTAGCTCGGCCGACCTCGCCGCTTATTTCGCGACCGGCACCGACTTCGCGGCCGCGACCGACGCCCTGCCGGCGCGGAGCGACCCCCATCTGGCGCGGTGCATCGCGGCGTTCCCTGGCCTCCGCCTCCTGCGTCAGCCCTTTGGCGAGACCCTGCTCGCCTTCCTCTGCAGCGCGACCAAGCAGATCGTGCAGATCAAACAGATGCTCGAGCTGCTGGCGACGCGCCTCGGTCGGCCGCTATTCCCAGGAGGTCCGCACGCCCTGCCCGACTGGGCCGCGCTCGCGGCGATACCGGAGACTGAGTTGCGCCGCTGCCTGCTGGGGTTCCGTGCCCGCCACGTCGCCGGAACCGCGCGGTTCCTCGCCGACCGCCCCGGCTGGCTGGAGGAGACTGAAGCCCTGCCCTACCCCGCGGCGCACGCCCGCCTGCTCGAATTGCCCGGCGTCGGCGCGAAGGTCGCGGACTGCGTGCTCCTCTTCGGCGCCGGCCGGCTCGAGGCCTTTCCGGTGGACACGTGGATCCTGCAGGCGCTGACCCGCCACTACGGTCTGGAGGGGTGGGCGCCGGCCCAGGTGGCGCACTTCGGCCGCGCGCACTTCGGGCCGCACGCGGGACTCGCGCAGCAGTTTCTGTTTGCCTGGGAACGCAGCCAACGCCGCCCGCTTAAACCCGCCGCGCCCGCTGGATCAGCTCTACCTCGTAGCCCTCGGGCGCGTCGATGAACGCGATCGTCGAGCCACTGCCCGTCAGCGTCGGTCCATCCGAAAGCGGGTAACCCTTGCGCGCCAGTTCGGCGGCGAACGCCGCGAGGTCGTCCACCTCGAAGGCGAGGTGCATCAGGTCCGGCTGGACCTGCACCGGCGGGCTGGACGGCAACTGACACAGTTCGATCTCCTCCTCGCTGCCCGGCGTGGCGAGGAAGGCGACCTGGGCACCGCGTGGTGAGACACTGCGCCGGGCGACCGTCAATCCGAGGGCGTCCTGGTAAAACTGGACGGAGCGCTCGAGGTCGTTCACGCGGAGACGGGTGTGGAGGAGCTTCTTGACCATCCCCGGAGGTTGCAGGCCGGCCGCGCCCCCGGCAAGCTGCACCCATGAGCCTCGACCTCGCCGCCCTCCGCGCCGCGCACGAGCGCATCCGCCCCCACGTCACGCGGACGCCGGTGCTGGCGAACGCGCGGCTCGACGCGGCCTGCGGCGGGCGCCTGTTCTTCAAGTGCGAGAACCTGCAGCAGGGCGGCGCCTTCAAGGCCCGCGGGGCCGCCAACGCCGTGTTCTCCCTCGAGGACGCCGCGGCCGCCCGGGGCGTCGCGACCCATTCCTCGGGCAACCACGCCGCGGCCCTCGCCCGCGCCGCCCAGCTCCGCGGCATCCCGGCGCACATCGTGATGCCCCGCAACTCTGCCCGCCCGAAGGTCCGCTTGGTCGAGGCCTACGGCGGCCGCCTCACCTTCTGCGAACCCACCCAGGAAGCCCGCGAACGCACCTGCGCCGCCATCCTCGCGGAGACCGGCGCAAACCTCGTCCACCCCTTCGAGGACGAGCGCGTGATGGCCGGCCAGGGCACGGCAACGCTCGAGTTCCTCGAAGACCTCCCCGACCTCGATGCCGTCCTGTGCCCGGTCGGCGGCGGCGGTCTTCTCGCGGGCACCGCCGTGGCGGTCCACAGCCTGCGCCCGGCCGCGCAGGTGATCGGCACCGAGCCCGCCGGCGCGGACGACGCGGCCCGTTCCTTCCACGGGACAACGCGCGTACCGATGCACGACCCGCGCACGATCGCCGACGGCCTGCGCACGACGATCGGGGAACCCAACCTCGCGCTCGCCCGCCGGCACGTGCACGACATCGTGACCGTCAGCGAGGCGGGGATCATCACCGCAATGCAGCTCCTGTTCGAGGCCCTCAAGGTGGTGGTCGAGCCTTCGGCTGCCGTGCCCTACGCCGCTATCCTCGAAGGCCGCGTGGCCGTCGCCGGCCGCCGGGTCGGGATCATCCTCAGCGGCGGCAACGTCGACCTCGACCTCCCCCTGCCCTGGGCCCGCGCCCAGCCCAACTCGTGAAACCCCTGCTGCTCCTCCTCGCCCTTGCCGCATTCTTTCCCGCCGCGGCCGCGGAACTCCCCCGCGTCTTCCTCGCCGGGGACTCCACCATGGCGGACAAGCCGCTCGACCTCCCGGAGCGCGGCTGGGGCATGGCCCTCGGCCCGCTGCTCCGCGACGGCGTGACCGTGCGCAACCACGCGATGAACGGCCGGAGCACCAAGAGCTTCCTCGACGAGGGCCGCTGGGCGAAGCTCGCCGCGGAACTGCGCCCGGGCGACTTCGTGCTGCTCCAGGTCGCCCACCACGCCGAGAAGCGGGAGGACCCGAAGCGGTTCACGGATCCGGCGACGACCTTCCGGGACAACCTCCGGCGCTTCGTACGCGAGGCCCGGGAACGCGGCGCGGTGCCGCTGCTCGCCACACCGGTCTGCCGCCGCAAATTTGATGCCGCGGGCAAGTTGCTCGACACCCACGGCGACTAGCCTGCGGCCGTTCGCGCCGTCGCGCGGGAGGAGCAGGTCCCGCTGCTCGACCTCGAACGGGCGACGGCGGCCTGGCTGCAGCGAGAGGGGGACGTCCCCTCGCGGCGTTTCTTCATGTGGCTCGCCCCGGGCGCGCACCCACGGATCCCGGACGGCCGCCGGGACGACACGCATTTCGTGGCGGCCGGGGCGGAGGCGGTCGCGGCCCTGGCGGTCGCGGCGATCCGCGAACAGAACCTGCCCCTGGCCCCCTGGTTGCGCCCCTAGTCCGGCGCGGTGCCGGGTCAGTCGAGGTG